>JBDLRZ010000001.1:0-3585 GCA_039799785.1 Bacillota bacterium
GGGTTGCTCAACCTTATTTCTTTAATCAAATCGCCCAGACCGAGCCTTGGATTTATTCCTTCATTGGTTTTGGATTTTCAATTGGTAGTATCGTGATGGCGTTAATTCTTGCTGGTAAACCCACCAAAGAACTCGTTAATAAACCTCTACGAAGAGGATTATTAGGATTTACTATTGGTGTGGCATTAAATGGATTGATTGTCTATTTGTTTATCGAAGGTTTGATTAATTTGTGGATCATGTTTGGATTGATGATGGTCATCAGTGTTGGGATTGGACTCAATATCACCTATGTGAACACGCCTATTGGAGTCGCGCTTCAACGGTATGTCCCCAAAGATAAATTAGGTCGCGTTAATTCCATTATCAATTTAATGGCAGTTGGCATCATTCCTTTTTCAACCGCCTTAGCAGGCCTTGCCATTGAATCGTTATCCTTACCGTTATTTTATTTATTCGTCGCACTTGGCATGGGTGTGGGTGCCTTGATTGCCTATCGTTCTAAATCATTACGGCATTTTTAAGAGCCTGTAAAGGAACACAAGATGAAAAAAGTAACTCCGATTGTGGTGTCTGTAACGGTTAAACGTCCACTCAAAGACGTCTGGCATCATTTATTGAATCCTTCCTCGATCAAGGCGTGGAACCATGCTTCGGATGATTGGGAAACGAGTCACGCAAAAGTTGACTTAAAGATCGGTGGCCAATATCTTGCCCATATGCAGGCGAAAGATTTATCGATGGGTTTTGATTTTGTTGCAACCTTTACCAATATTCAACCGATGAAAACGTATACCTATGTGATGGAAGATCAACGTCGGGTGATGGTGACCTTACAAGAAACCAAACAAGGTGTGGTTGTTACTGAAACCTTTGATCCAGAAAACGAAAATCCAAGAGTGATGCAACAACAAGGTTGGCAAGCCATCTTAGATTCTTTTAAACAATTTGTTGAAATAAAAAAATAAAGTCATCCATTTTGTGTTGAACTTGGTGAGAAGTTTTACACTAAAAGAGAGGGATCTCAGAAATGGAGCGTGGCTATGAAAGCATTTCGAGTCCGAGGACGATTGAATCAAGACGTCTCTATTCAATTTAAAGCGTTTGAGTGGTTTGGTAGAATTAATTGCAACGCTAAAGGGTTTACAGGTGCTCGTTCGATTGGAAGAATGGTCGTAAAACCGAATCGAAAGAATTTTATTTATCTCGATCTATCAGAAGGTTCTTTAGCCGTGTACGCGGTGAATGGTAATGATACTCACCTTCTTGCCGATCGCTCGATTCATGGTGAAATTACCCAACCCTTACCTGTCGCTAAATATCAAATTCGAATTATTGGAAAAGATGCACAGTTTCACTTGGTGGTGTCAAAAAATCTTCACGTCTTTAAACCGACTGCTTAGGAGCAATACCGATACGGAAACCCACACCCCATTTGGTTAAAATCAATTTAGGTTTCTTTGGATTCACTTCGAGTTTCTTTCTTAGGTTATGAATATGGACGTTTAAAGCGTTTGGATTATCGACATAATCATCTCGCCATACACGGTTATAGATTTCTTCTTTGGTAAAGACTTTATTGGGGTTCATCGCCAGTAATAATAAAATATTAAATTCACCTTTGGTTAAGGGAATTAAGGTTTTGCCTTTATAGACTTCATACAATTTCACTTTGATGGTATAAGGTGGAATGTACACTTCATTATCAAATGCAGTGGGTTGATTGAGGGTCCGTCTTACCAATGACTTCATCCTTGCCACCATTTCTACTTCAGAGAAAGGTAAAGGAATCACATCATCTGCACCATCTTCGAGATGAATAGCCTTTTCAACATCTTTCATTTTGTCAGTGATGACGACAAGTGGAATGTTGGTTAATTGACGAATGCGTCGAACAATCTTTCCGTCTTCTGTGATCTTTGGATTGACAACGACAATATCAAAATGGTTTTCTTTTAAGTGTTTAATGCTAGCTTCAGGATCTTTTAAAGTGGTTAAATGAAATTTTTCATCCACCAAAGCATTTTCAAATTGCTTGATGGTCGCTGGTTCATTTTCAATAAAAAGTAATTTAGCAAACATAATTTATTATTTAAAATTATATTAATTAAATATTAATAAAATATTAGCATTTTGTTAATTTAATATTAGTCCAATATAAACTTATACTCTTTAATTGTTTTAAAACCCTAAGTTTTTCTTAACTTTTTCGACAACATTTCAACAAGGGTGCCACTTAGAATTCAATTAATGAGGGGGTTATGATGATGAATCCAATGAAGGTATTTCATAAGCACAGTACGTACTTTTTGATGTCATTTTTAATCTTAGGATTAATCTTTCAACTGCCTTACCAACGACCACTTGATAATAACGCGGTTTTAACCAAACAAACCATTTATGATTATGACGCTAGTCTAGATCAAACCAGTGTCAGCTCCATTCCCACCACGACCAATTTAGTGTTAAGTGATGCGAATGATGGTGCTCAATCCTTTACTGTATCGATTGGTGCGGTTACGGTTGGTACGCCTGATTTAGTGACGGTAGGCCATCTTAATTCCACAACCCTAAGTGGATCAAGTGCAGGTCAATTTGCGGTCGGGTCTCCTACTTTATTGTCGTTAGCCACCACCACCAACTTAACATCCATTAAACGTTTATATGGGATTCGGGTGAATACGAATATTGATTTAACGTATTACGAAGATATCTCGATTACATGGGGATGGCAAGCGGGTGGTGATGCAGGTGCTTATACAGGATTCCTTGCAACATCGATTGCTCCTTCTATTGAAAGTTGGAGTGTGATCGGTAATGTTCAACAATCCCTCGCCTTATCAACAGCAAGTTCACTTTCATTTCTAGACACAACCGATATTCTGACAGGTCAAGCGACAGCAAGATTTGCTTTTATCTTTGGTTCTGAATTAAGTAAAGTTGCTTTACGAAACTTTTCTTTCATCGTTGAAGGCTATTTAAGAACCTCACTTACATCGGTGAGTGATCCAGGTTTCTTACATGTTGGCCGTTATCAAGTGAATGAAGCATTTTTGTTAGCAGACTTTACATTCCACGCAAATTATCTTTATCGAATCGGTGGCAACATGGTCATCCTCGATGGTACCGATGCAGGGGTTTCCCTATCGTTCTCGAATACCTTTTCACCGCTGATATTGAATGGTGATGTCTTTGCGACTGCAGGGACTTATACGTTGTATTACCGATATGTTGATCCGAATTCATTTGGTACCCAATCAGCTTCGGTTTCGATGATTGTGGATAACGAACCTCAAGTCTTAACGGGTATTTATGCGGTCGATGCATTAGGGGCCACACTATACCGATATGGTAATTATTTAAACAACATTGATGTGTATCCTCTGTATAACAATGCGACAACGCCAGCTGAAAATGAAGCCCCAGTCAGTACATCCTTATTTACGACTTCCATGGCTCACGGCACCTTACTTTTAGATCAAACTCAAAACGTGATTACTTATGATGATGGCGTTGATCAATTTACTGATACCTTAACGTTTACGGTTTTACCTCGAACTGGGTTAAGTATCAACGTGACAGGTG
>JBDLRZ010000002.1:0-32447 GCA_039799785.1 Bacillota bacterium
TGCTTTTGGAGCAATCTTGAATTTAGTTCATTATTCACTTGTTTTTGAAACCTTTGCCAAAGCAAGATAACTAAAACAAAACTTATGCTGATGAGGGCTATTTGAAACCAATTTAAAGAAAGCCATCTTAAGTAAAAGATTAATCCTGCTAAGAACATGACTTGAAGAAGAAAATTTCGATTCTTTCTCATCTTAATTTTCTTTTAACCTGTATCCATTGATAAAACCAAATTAATTTAGAAGTTGGGATATACAGCAAGATGATGATCATAAGGATTTGAAAGATAAAGGTTTCTCTCATCAAATCATATAAATCCGCAAGTGTGAATTTAGATAAAATCAAAATGAGTATATTAAGCATCCATAAAAACATCCATTGGAAAAAGTAACGCTTGGTATAACGATTGACCTCAAGGCGACGTGTTTCCATCAAACGAGTTTGATACAAGATACTTTCAAATAAAGTCATCACGTCACCACCTTGTTGTTCGTAAAAACTCAAAGTTGAGGTAAATATCTCGTAGATTGGATGACGAAAACGTTGTTTCAAATTCATCATCGTTTGCATCGCATCATTACTGGTATAGGACTTAAGCCAATGGGTTTGTTGCAATTGATAACGTTGCGATAAATCGACGAACGATTCGGTGATGGTTTTTTTGATGGATAAAGTGGTGATAAAATTTTGTAACCAATAGTACATCTCTTCGTCTAATTCATTTCGTTTCCATTCATGTTGCCAACGCTCTATTACCCAAAACCATAAAAACCAAGTCAACAAAAAAACCACCAAGACCATTACACTGATGGGAATCATCCAGATGATCAAACCGACAATGGGTATGGTTAAGATGAAAGCGTATAAAAGTTGTTTTACCATGATTGAATCAAGTACATGAAGTCTTTTTCATTCATCGCCTCATCTAACCGAAATAACTGACCTTGATGATGAATATGAACTTCTTTTATCTTTCTTTCGATTCCGGTGTCATGCATCGAGGATTCTAATTGAATCAAAATTGGAAAGGCTTGTTTAACTTCCGTTAGTAAGTGAGCATGGTGAGAAATAGATTCACCAATCAATAACATACTAATCATTCGACTATAAATATGATCGATGTGATCACTATGAAGTGTGGTAATAATAGGATGCCCTGTTTTGACTGACCTTAAAACCTCTTTAAATTCTTCACCTCTGGATTCTGCAATTAATAACCAATCAGGATGCGATCTTAATGCACCCGTAATCATGCGTTGGAAATCCTGCATCTTAGGAATCTGCCAAATCGTTAAATCTAAATGTGGAATATTGATCCCATCGAGTTCAAGAATGTTATCAAGGACAATCACCCTTTGAGCTTGGGGAATTAATCCAAGAAGTTCCTTTTGTAACTGTGTTTTACCCGATCCAGTTTTGCCTGCGATAACAAAGGATAATCGATGAAGAATTAAAAATTGAAACAATGATCTCCATCGACTCTTTTCGTGTAGGAATCTAAAGAAGTTTTGTGCAGGTAAGGGATGTATACGAATGGCAAAAGTAATCGAGGGTTGAAAATGCTTTCGACTAATCGTAGGTCCAACTGCAAAGATGCGATAACGAATAATACTCATTTCGACAATAGGATCTAAATAAGTGAAAGGTAAATTCATAAAATTGGCGAGTTGTTTGATTAACTGGTAAGCCTCTTTATAAGACATTGATTCAATCGCTTTTTTCCTTCCATCAATCGATGATTGATAAAAAAGTGATTCCCCATTAAAGGTAATATCCGTAATATCTTCGCGACTTAATAAAGGTGCTAAAATTGAATTTTCTAAATACATTCGTGCTTGTTCAATGTCACTCATTTTGTAACCAATTGATAATGTCTGGAAAAGGACATCGGATATATTTGTAAGTGAATGTTTAGGGTCGTTAGGACGCCAAAACATTGCGCATTACAACTGCTAATTTGATCTGATTGATAAAACTGAAATTCAAGCGTGTAGAGCGTTGGTTCTTCAGAGAATTGCATTCTAAAATATGAAGCAATACCATTTCTAACGGTATAGGGATCTAACCAAAACTGGACGGATGATGATTGGATTGAAGTCGTAACGTAACGTTGAATAACACTGGGTGTTAAAGAATCAAATCCACTTTGAAATCGATGAAGCGTAATGCTGAAATGGAATAAGGATAAACTTAACATAAACCCTGGGAAAATCATCACTAAACTATGCATAGATTTTGATACAGTTACTGCTTGAAATACACCCACCAAAGATTGCCATATTTGCATGGTATTGGAATTCAAAACTAATTTGAATTTGATGAAAATGCGTCAATGTAAATTCTATTTTCATGGTTTGATGTTTTAAACTTGCATAGTCTACAATTGGAAAGAAAAGATGATTCGTTTGGACATAGTTCATCACCTCAATTTGACTTGGCATAAGCGTTTGAGGATGAACATAAAGCGTGGGTAAGAAAAATTGGATGGTATTACCGATTAATTGAAGATTTAATGAGATACCACGATAATGATTGGAGACTAAGTTTAACCCCTCTAGGCTAGGGTGATTGGCTATTAAGAGGCGAGCATCTTTTATTTCAATTTCTTTTGCTAATACCGATAAGATTCGCAACCTCATTCTTGAAAGATCTAATCTCCCATAGGTTTCATGAAATTGCTCGACTTCCATTCCTTCAAATCTTAAATGCTCATGTTCATACTTCACCAAGCCACTTCCATCTAATCTTGTAATAGTTGGACTCGATAAAAATTGAGAAGATAGTTCTTGTATGAAGTAATTCTGTCGGGGATGCACTTGAATGGTGATGTGACTGGCATAGTTTGCTCTTGAAGCATAAAGCTTTATTGAGGCAACTCCCCCATCAAATAATGTACCAGGAAGGTCTAATGTCTTTTGAATTGTCATCCTTGGGGAAAAGGATTGAGTGTACACCAAAACGTCCTGGTATTTAGAATTTGAAAGTCTCCATGCTAAAGTAATATCATCGCCATATGTGTTAAAAAACTGAAAAGAGGCACGCGTTCCCTCCGCCATCGAATAAGGTGGAATAACAAGATTTTGATAACGTCGATAGTCAGAATCGCCTCCTCCGCCATCCTCCTGAAAAATCATCATCAGCATTAAAATAGAAAGGAATAATTTCATCTTATTTGAAAAAACTAAGCAATTCTTTTAAAGCTTTATTTTTAATTCGGTAATACGTACTTCTAGCATAAAAATTCAACCACCATTGATGATCTTTCAAATTAATAAAATCATTCATAATGATCTGCCTAGACTCCTCAATCAAATGTTGCAAAATGTAATGGAATGCCTCAATAAACTTCATATTATTCAAATATAAAGAACGTTGCTCTTCATTTTGATTTGCTTGAAACATCATTACTTGGATTTTTGCTTGTTTGTACCTCAAGGTAAATTGAGATACCTCCTTCGCCATTTGCTTCAAATTGGTTTGCATCATGCCTCCTCCCTTTCTGATGCTTTACCTCTTAATAGTGAAATAAATTATAGAATGGTAAGCGCAATTATGTTCTTGTTTGCAAATCAATACATTATCTTTTAAAATTGGCAAAGGAGAAGGATATGAAAACGATTCTTAACGAATCCTTAGACCCAAGATTTAATCTTGCTTTAGAAGAATATGTATTAAAGTACCTCGACACACAAGAGGACTTTATTTTTCTATGGCAAAATGCTAATTCCGTTATTATTGGTAGAAATCAAAATACGATTGAAGAAGTAAATGCCAAATATGTTGACGAACATCAAGTGAAAGTAGTCAGGAGAATCACAGGTGGAGGCGCGGTCTATCATGATTTAGGTAATTTAAATTTTTCCTTTATCACCAATACCACCAAAGACAACGTGAATAACTACCGTAAATTTACCGATCCTGTTATCCAGGCCCTTCAAAGTTATGGCGTGCCTGCTGAATTTGGAGGCCGTAACGACATTCTCGTGGAAGGCATGAAAATTTCTGGGAACGCTCAAGCTTTTCATAAGCATCGTTTTCTGCATCACGGCACCATTTTATTTAATGCAGATTTAACGATGCTAGGTAAAATCTTGAATCCAAAACCCGATAAAATTGAATCTAAGGGAATTAAGTCAGTTCGTTCAAGGGTTACCAATATTCTGCCTTACTTCAAAACCATTCCAAGCATGAAAGAATTTAAAAGTCGTTTGTTAGAAAAATTATTAAATACAGACAACATCCAACCGTTTATCTATGAGCTAACGGCCAAGGATTTAACAAAAATCAATGAATTAGTTCAAACCAAATTTTCCACATGGAATTGGAATTATGGAGAATCACCAGCGTTCACTATCGAAAAATACGGTCGTTATGAAGGTGGAGGCGTGTCCTTCCGACTCAATGTTGAAAATGGTCTGATTAAAACCGTCAAGATTTTTGGCGATTTCTTAGGAACAAAAGATATTAGCGATGTTGAAAAAATATTATCCAATACATCCTTTCAACGTGAAGCGGTTAAGGTTAAACTAAGTCCTTTGAATCTTGATGAATATTTTTTAAAGATTACATTGGATAATGTATTAGATTGCCTATTTGCTTAATCTAGCATTGAAAAAGCCATCGAACATGCGATGGCTTTTTATTTGGAAATTTAAAATTAGTTTTTAAATATGAATCGGCTTATCGATGATACCATGGGCAGCTTCCATCATCATTTCAGCGAGGGTTGGATGAGGATGAATTGTGTGCACAAGTTCTTCTGCAGTTGCTTCTAAATTAATCGCTAATGAAGCTTCCGTAATCATTTCAGTCGCAGATGGTGCCATGATATGCACACCAATGATTTCGTTATAGGGTTTTGAAACGATGATTTTAACTAAACCATCTTTTTCATTTTCACCCATTGCTTTACCATTTGCTGCGAGTGGGAATGTTGAAACTTTATAATCGATACCTTGCGCCTTTGCCTCTTGTTCTGTGACACCAACCATGGCGATTTCTGGGAACGTATAAATACCACTTGGTATGGCATGATAATCCATCTTTGTATCTTTACCTTGAATGTGATCAATCGCTACTAAACCAGCATGCGACGCGACATGGGCGAGCATATACTTACCCGTGACATCTCCAATTGCATAAACATTCGGAATGGAAGTTTGCATGTGTTCATTGACTTGAACACCAGCTTTTTCCATCGCTAAATTGAGCGAAGCAAAACTATTGGTGTTGGGTTTCATACCAACTGCCATCAATACTTTATCCGCTTGAACTTCAATGGTCTTACCATCCAATTCATAACTGACTGATGTTGAACCGATTGCATTGACAGTGGCAGAGGTAATGATTTGAATACCATCTTTGGTAATTTTCTTTTGGAAAAGATTGCGTAATTCTTCATCCACAGATGCAAGGATGGTTGGTAATCTTTCAATCACGGTCACCTTGGTACCAAGCGAATTAAAAATCGTCGCAAATTCTAAACCGATCACACCACCACCAACAATCACAAGGGATTGTGGTAAGGTTTTTAGATCTAAAATTTCTTTACTGGTTAATACAAATCCAGCTTCAAATGCTTCTTTGAGGCCAGTGATTGGCGGCATAATCACACTTGCACCGGTTGCAAGAATTAAAGATTTCGTTTCATACGTTTCTTCGCCAACTTTAACGTGATTAGCGTCGATCACTTCTGCATAACCTTTAATCAGGGTTGCGCCATTTTTCTTTAATAGGGCAGCTACACCACCCGTTAAACGACGAACAACCGAGTCTTTACGCTTAACCATATCAGGAAAATTAGCAGTGAATGAATCTGGTTTGACGTCAATTCCGTAGTCTTTAGCATGTTTAAATTGTTCAAAAACCTTGGCGGATTTTAAAAGGGTTTTGGTAGGAATGCATCCCCAATTTAAACAGACACCACCGACATTATCTTTTTCGATGACGGCAACTTTTAAACCAAGTTGACCAGCTTTAATGGCGGCAACATATCCACCAGGTCCACCGCCGACGATGAGTACATCAAAATTTTGCATCGGGTTCACCTAGCTTAAGAATAAGAAAATTTGCATTGGGTCCGATAATAGTTCTTTTACCTTGAGTAGGAATCGGCCACCATCAGCGCCATCAATGACACGGTGGTCAATGGTGAGCGATAAAGGTAAGACATCACGAATGACGATTTGATCGCCTTCTACGACAGGCTTACGGTAAATGCTACCAACGCCTAGAATGGCAAGTTCAGGATGCTTAATCACAGGTGTACCGAGTTTAATACCGGTCGTTCCATAGTTTGTGATAGAGAAGGTTCCATTTTGTAAGTCTTCTAATTTAACCGTTCTTGCACGTGTCGCAGCACCGAGCGTTTCGATTTCTTTAGCTAATGTCACAATCGACTTTTGATCAGCGTTTTTAACATTAGGAACAATCAAGCCATCCGGTGTATCAACGGCCACACCAATATTGATAAAGTCCTTATACACAATTTCTTCTGCTTCATGATCAAATGACGCATTGAAAATTGGATAGTCTTTAATCGCCATGGTGACAGCTTTAACGATGAATGGTAAATAGGTTAACTTAATACCTTTTTCTTCTAACTTTGCTTTTTGTGATTTACGGAATTCCACTAATTTGGTGACATCAATTTCATCCATTAACGTCGTGGATGGAATGACTAAATTGGCAGTGTTCATGGCCTTCACAATGGCTTGACGTAATTTAGAAATCTTGACGCGTTTCACGCCGTCTTTTGGTAAAGTAGGCATCGAAACGGATTGGAAAGCAAAGGTTGAAGTGGCTTGGGATTGGGTAGATGAACCAGTCGTGGATTTTGCAGCAGCTTGAATATCTGCTTTCATAATGCGACCTTGTTCACCTGTACCTTTAAGTTTGGTGATGTCAACTTTTAAATCAGCAGCCATTTTACGTGCGACTGGGGTTGCTAATACTTTGCCTTTGTTTTCAACCACAACTGCGGTATTTTCAAAACCTTCATTGGAGCTGGCAATGACTTCATTCGAGACCACAACTTCACCGACAACAGCAGCGCCTTTTTCTTCGGCAGCTTCTTTTTTCACTTCTGGTTTTGGTGTTTCCTTCTTCACTTCAGCTTTTGGAGCTTCGGAAACAGGAGCAGCACTTTTGCCTGCATCATCAATGATGACGAGGGTTTCACCAACGTGAATGGTTTGGCCAACTTCTGCACCTAATTTGGTAATAATACCATTGGCAGGAGCAGGAATTTCTGCATTAACTTTATCGGTTTCAACAACGCATAACACATCGCCTTCTTTAACTTTATCGCCAACTTTAAAGAACCATTTTAAAATTTGTCCTTCATGAAGGCCTTCACCAATATCCGTAAATTTAAAATCGTACATGGTTTACCTCCTTAAAATTTAAACGACATGAGTTTTTTGATTTCGTAACTAATTCTCTTCACATCTGGAATGTGGTGATATTCACCACGTGCTAATGGTACGGTGATATCCCAGCTGGTCACGCGAGCGGGAGCCGCTTCTAAAGATAAGAAGCAATTTTCCGTGACGCGTGTAATGATTTCAGAAGCAACACCTAATGTTTTAATCGCTTCTTGTACCACGATTAAGCGTCCAGTTTTGCGAACCGATGCGTAGATGGTTTGATAATCAATTGGTGCGATCGAACGTAAGTCAATAAGTTCAACACGGACACCTTCTGCTTCTAATGCTTTGACAGCCTTAAAGGTGTCATGCACCATGGCACCCCAGCTAACAACCGTTAGATTAGGATCTTTGGCAGCATAGAAAACTTTGGCTTTACCGATTGGAATCAAGTATTCATTTTCAGGTACTTCTTGTTTAAAAGCGCGATAAATTTTCTTTGGTTCTAAGTAAACAACTGGATCCGGATCTTGGATCGCAGATGCAAGTAAACCTTTTGCATCATATGGGGTTGCTGGATAAACCACTTTTAAACCTGGAATATGAGCAAATAAAGTTTCAATCGCTTCTGAGTGGTGTTCAAGTGCGCGAATACCACCGCCCATTGGTACGCGAAGCACCATTGGAACTGTAAAACGACCACGGCTACGGTTACGCATACGTGCTGCATGAACCGCTAATTGGTTGAATCCGTTGAACATAAAACCATCAAATTGCATTTCAGCGACTGGTTTTAAACCATTGATGGCCATCCCGATTGCAGAACCGACAATTCCTGCTTCTGAAATGGGTGTATCAAAGCAGCGAAGTTCGCCAAATTCTTTTTGCAAACCGGCAGTGACACGGAAGACACCACCTTCAAAACCTGCGTCTTCACCGAAGACGACGACGGTTTTGTCTTTACGCATTTGTTCAAATAAACCGGAATTAATTGCTTGTAACAATGTCATTTCTGCCATGGTTATTTACCTGCCGTTTCTTTGACGAAATTTTTCAAGTATTCTTTTTGTTCTTTTAATTCGTCAGTTAATGTTGCATACGTATGATCGAAAACTTCATCGATGGTCACAATTGGACCTTCTTTTTCGACTTTTTCAAACGTGGTTTTGACGTGTGCTTCTAATTCTTCATCTAACTTGGCTTCTTTTGCATCATCCCAAAGACCTTTTGATTCCATATAAACTTTGAAGCGAATGAGTGGATCTCTTTTCTTCCATTCTTCAACTTCTTCGTTTTTACGGTAAATAGTTGGATCGTCTGAAGTTGTATGAGGACCAAGGCGATACGTAAATGCTTCAATCAAGGTTGGACCTTCACCTTTACGTGCGCGTTCTGCTGCTTCTTTGACAACAGCGTACATCGCTAAGACGTCATTGCCATCGACTTGAATACCTGGAATACCAACTGCAACTGCTTTTTGAGCAAGTGTTTCTGCTTTGGTGGCTTTGCGACGTGGGGTAGAAATAGCCCATTGGTTATTTTGAATAATACCAATCATCGGAGCGTCATACGTTGCAGCAAAATTTAAACCTTCATAGAATTCACCATGAGAGGTACCGCCATCACCAATATAGGTGACTGCGATTTGCTTGTTGTTCTTTAAAACTTTAGAAGCATAGGCCAAACCAGAAGCATGACCATATTGAGAACCAATTGGAATATTGACAGGTAAAACATTGACATCATCAGGAACGCGAGAACCACGTTCGTTACCAAACCAATATAAATAAATATTTTCTAAAGGAACATTGTGATAAAGCATGGCAGCATGTTCACGGAAAGCTGGGGAGATCCAGTCATTCTTATCTAAAGCAGCCATCGTTCCGATTTGTGCGGCTTCTTGTCCTTGAACAGGAGCAAAGGTTAACATTCTTCCTTGACGTTGATATTGAAGTGCGCGAATATCAGCAATTCGAGCTAACTTCATCGTCCGATACATCTTCAGAAGCGTTTTTTCATCAATTTTGGGTTCGTATTCAGGAGCAATTAACTTGCCCTTTTCATCTAAAATCGCAAAGCGTTGTTTCTTTTGCGGGTCGAATTTACCTAAAATCATCACAATTCTCCTTTTCTATATGCTAGTGAAATCTTTTTTTGCTAGCATACAAAATATACTCAAAATCCTTTTGAATAGCAATAGTTTTTGTAAAACAATAAGCCTTGTGAAAACATATTTTCAATGTAAGCGTTTTCGCTATACGCCATTTGGGTATTGTCCAATAAGTTTATTCGTTTATATAATAGATGCATGATTATTTTAACTGGGCCATCCGCAAGTGGTAAAACCGAGATCGCCAAAATCCTTTTTGTGAAGTACGGCATCAAAAAAGTCATTACCCATACAACGCGCCCCATTAGACCTACCGAAATCCCAGAAGTGGATTATCACTTTGTTTCAGAAGATAACTTTAATACCATGAAAGCTCAAGATGGATTTATCGAAACAACTTTTTACAATGGTTATCAATATGGCACTTCAAAAACTGAAGTCGGCGATCAAAAAGTTTTAATCGTGGACGCCAATGGATTGGATGCCTTTGTGAAACTACACAATCCTAGATTTGTTACATTCTTTATTCAAGCCAACGAAATCACCAGAATTAATCGCATGATTATTCGTGGGCAAGATCTTGATTTTGCAAAGAAACGTCTTGCCTTTGATGTGATCAATTTTAATCGAAAAACCATGCCACCCATCGACTTTGAAATTGATAATGAATCTGTGACGATTGAAGATGCAAGTGACACAATCCATCAACTATATCAAAAGCATTTAAAGAAAAAAACATCTAGTTCTCACTAGATGTTTTTCTTTAACTTAATAAAAAGTTTAGGCTGCTTCTTCGAATTTCGCTTCTGTGGATAAGAAGGTCGAAACGGTGTTCAACATGATACCATACACAACTTTAGACGTGACGTCTGCGATTGTATATAAGACTTGTTGTGAAACAACCACGAAGGAATCGATACCGACACCAAAGAGTGCTGGCATGATGTAAGCGATTGGATAGATGGTCCAAGTAATATAGAACCATGGCTTGATGAATTTGAAGACACCGACGAGCTTGCTGCTCTTGATGTTCTTTGCACCTTCATCGATAACTTTGGTCATGGTAATTAAGATAAACACGTAGAAGACGGTTGAGATAACACCCCAAACGATCCACCAGAGTTCGTTACCAGCGACAAAGTCAGTTCTTCCTGGTTCGTAGAATTGGCCAATATAACCAGTCACAATCATGAGCATGCCATAAAGTGTGAAGTCATACCAATATTTACGGAAAGCTTTTCCGGAAATTAAGGCCACAAATAGGATTTGAGTTAAAAGATTAGGAACGTCGATGAGCCAGTTTAAGTAGCGGAAACCATTAGAGAAAGTTCCATTCGATACATAAACGCCATTCACGAGTTCATAAGCATCAACCCAGGCTACTTGTTGAGCAAATAATAAGAGTAAAGCAGAGATCGACACAACAACGGATAGGATGTTTGACATGCGGAACTTCGGATGGTTTTGACGAATCGTCAACCAGAAGTACAGCAACCCGGCCGCCATCACAGCATAACCGAGAGTGAGAATATGGGATACAAGTTCGAATTCCCATATTTTTAAAGTAATATCTGACATAAGGTCCTCCTTTATTACTTTCTAAAAGATATCTTAAATGAAAATGGTAGCGCTTTCAAGGAAAATGATAAAAACCCGCTTTTTACATTAAAGAATTATGGCATTAATGTTGAAAAATCAATGATTTGATCAGCTATATGGTTTGCATCTTCACGATGATGTGTCACGAGTAAAACCGTCATGTTTAGTTGTTTAAATAAAGGTTTGAGGTCTTGACGAATTCTTTCGGCAAGTTTGGCATCAAGGTTAGAAAAAGGTTCATCCATTAATAAAAGTGAAGGTTTGGGGGCAAGTGCACGGGCAATGGCCACTCTTTGCATTTGTCCACCTGATAATTGATGTGGGAAAGAAAAGGCAACATCACTCAATGAGAATACCTTTAGCCATTCATCGATCTCAGCTTGTTTCGTTTGATGTTTCAACTTCAAACCAAAGCCAATGTTTTGTCTAACGGTAAGATGAGGGAACAAAGCATAATCTTGAAACACCACACCAATGCCACGAGCTTGTGGTGTTAAAAAATGATGGTCATCACATAAGGTAACGCGGTCAAATGCAATCAAACCTTTCGTAGGTTTCAAGGTTCCTAATAATAATTGAATCAAGGTAGACTTTCCACAACCACTCACGCCGGTTAAGGCAACAATTTGTCCTTGTTCAATGCGAAGGGAAAGGTTTTCAATTAAAGATTGAGTTGGTTTATAACGAAAATGTAATTGGTGAATATTAAGACTCATACGTATTAACCTTTAACATCATATCACTGGCAAAGATGACTGCACCTGCCGTTAAAACAATCAACATTAGGGCCATCGGACTTGCGAGATTAATTTGTTCATCTCCAGCATATTGATATAAATAAGTTGCTAAGGTTTGAAAATTAAATGGCCTTAAGATTAGGGTCAATGGTAATTCTTTAAATAAATCCACCATCACAATTAAAGACGCGGCAATGACACCATGGCTAATCAAAGGCAAATCAATGGCAAATAAAGTTTCTAGATAACCCTTCTTTAAAGTGTGGCTCGCTAGCGTGTATTTCATGCCAATTTTATGATAAGTGCCTTCGATGATATTGCTACCAACCGCAAAAAATCTCAAAACAAGCGCAAGTGTTAATAAAATAAGTGACCCTGAAATCATCATTGAATTGGTATTCAATAAGTCAGCGAGCATTCGATCAATTGGAACCCACATTAAGATCATGCCGACGGCAATAACGGCACCGGGCAAAGCGTAACCTAATGTTAATATACGGTGGATCCATTTTTTCCAAGGTTTGGGCATCAAACGTTGAAAATTGATAATCATCAATGCTAAAACGATAATCGTGATCGTCGGGTAAAAAGCCATGATGATCGTAGAATATAAACCATCCCAAAAATGACGAGCGTATACTTCTTGGGGAACATTCGGTAACCAAGACAATAATTGGGATAATGGAATGATTAATGCAAAAATCAGTGTCACACTTGCGACACTATAAAATAACCATGCCGTTGTAGTTGGTAAAGATT
This sequence comes from Bacillota bacterium, assembly GCA_039799785.1. Classification (GTDB taxonomy): domain Bacteria; phylum Bacillota_I; class Bacilli_A; order RFN20; family CAG-826; genus UBA970. The sequence goes on from JBDLRZ010000002.1 coordinate 12,571, forward strand.
TTTTCATTAATGGCTTAATTTGAGTCGTGGAGTAACTGTATTTAAATGATTTTCTCAAACTTGACTCAATCCAAAGAATGACAACGATAAAAGCAATCAATTGAATTGAAAACCTTACAGCCGTATTTAAATCATTACCATTAAACCAAGCTTGGAAAATGGTTGTAGCATACACTCTCAAACCAAAATAATGGACCAGACCATAATCATTTAACACTTCCATCGACACAAGCACCATCGCTCCAATTAACGCAGGTCTTAATAATGGAAAAATAATCTTCCAGAACATAGTTACCGTGTTGGCACCTAAACTTTGTGCAGATGCATACATGGTTTGAGGTTGTTTACTTAAAAAAGATCGAATGGCAAGGTATATATACGGATATAACGTTAAAGAAAACAGAATAATCGCACCAGGTAAATTGGTGATGACAAAGTAAGGTTGATACCATGCTCCGCTTAATAAATCCACGTAAATATAGCCTAATAAATAAGTGGGAATGGCTAATGGGATCACCAGGACAATATCCCAAAGTCTTGCAAATGGAATCCGGTAAAAACTCATCCAATAGGCAAGCGAGACGCCAATCAACGAACTTAACATAAGGGTTCCGACTACTAAGATAAAACTTTGAATTAAAACATCTGGGAACCAATATGTCTGCATCCAATACCACATCGGTCCGACTTCGGCAAAAAGAGGAGGAACAAATTGAAATAAAAATAGACTCACAAATAATAAAGCAATGGAGGTGATAACTGAAAATGGATTAAGTCTTGTGAATTTCATCACTGCCATCCCGCTTCTAGCATGAGCTGAAACGCGCTTTCACTTTGTGTAGATAAAGCAGATAAAGGAATATCTTGTTCTATAAATGAACCCCATGAAACTAATAAAGGATGAGGCGTAACATTGAATCTAGCAGGATATTCAAAATTAGCATCCGCAAATATTCTTTGTGATTCGGTCGTTAACATAAACTCAACCAAGCGCTTGGCGTAATCCGTGCGTTGACTATATCGCGTCAGTCCCATTCCAGAAATATTGATATGGGTTCCAAAGGATTCTTGATTAGGAAAGAACACCTGCAAGGAGGAAGCAACTTCAACTTCTGTTGGGTCTTCTGAATACAACATTTTTCCAAAGTAATAAGAATTCATAATCGCTACTTCTGCAATCCCGTTATAGACTGCTTTTGCTTGATCACGATCATTACCGACTGGATTTTTGTTATTGGATAGCGGATCTCTAATCGCAAAATTATCGACGAGATTTGCTAACCACTCACGCGTTTCAGTCTCACCCATTTCTTCAATCATTGCTGCTACCATCGATTGATTATAAACATGACTTGAACTTCTAACGGCAATTTTTTCATACCATTCAGGTTGACCTAACGCTTGATAAGTTGATAAAGAGGATTCGTTGGTTACATTAGGATTAAAGACAAAGATGCGAGCACGTTTTGTTAACGCAATCCATTGTTGATCTGTATCTTGCATATAACTTGGTACAAGATTTAAAAAGGGCTCATCGCCAAAAGGTTGTAATAAACCTTTTGACTTAGCGCGACCTAATCGTCCAGCATCCGTGAGAAAAACCAAATCGGCGACCGTGGCGCGACCTTCCGTTTCTAATCTTGTTAATAGAGGGTCTGCATCTAATTTGACGACATTCACTTGGATACCTGTTTGTAATTTAAAAGCATCATAAAGATTTTGATCAACAACATAATGCCGATCCGTATAGAGATTCACAATAGCCATAGGACTTTGACAGCCCGTTAACATCGTGAGGATAAAGGGCACGATCCCTAAGTAATTCGACTTCATCATCTATCTCCACGAAACCAGGAAGGTTTCTACTAAAAAAATTATAACAAATATGATTAAAAGATTCCTTCTTGTTCGGCCCAATCAATAAACTCATCATAGGTCATGCGTTTATCATAAACTTTGTCTTCCGTAATATAAATAATGCGATTGGCAACGGTTGCAAGAAGCTCGTGGTCATGGCTGGTAAATAAAATGACACCTTTATAATTGATCATTCCTTTATTCAATGCAGTAATGGCTTCTAAATCAAGGTGATTCGTTGGTTCATCCATCAGTAAAACATTGCCTGCGGTTAACATCATACGCGCAAACATACATCTGACTTTTTCACCACCCGATAAAACCGTAACAGGTTTCAGCGCTTCTTCACCAGAAAATAGCATTCGACCTAACCATCCTCTTAAGTAGGATTCGGTTTGGTCTTTCGAATAGGGTCTTAGCCAATCGACGAGATGCATTCTTTCTTTAAAAAATTCACTATTATCTTGTGGTAGGTATGTTGTTGTAACCGTAATGCCCCATTTATAAGCACCTTCATCATGGGTTTTGGTGCCAAGCAAAATTTCAAATAACGTTGTAATACGTTGAGAACTATCCGATAAAATAGCAATCTTTTCACCACGATGAATTGATGTTGAAAAAGATGGAATCATTCCGTTTTTCTTGAAGCCTTGAAAACTCAAAACATCCTGACCTAAGTCTTTATCAAATTTAAAATCAATGAATGGATATCGTCTTGAAGACGGCTTTAAATCTTCTAAGGTGATTTTTTCCAATTCCTTTTTTCGTGAGGTTGCTTGTTTACTCTTACTCGCATTCGCGGAAAATCGAGCGATAAATTCTTGAAGTTCTTTCATGCGATTTTCTTTTTTGGTGTTTTCATCTTTGGATTGTTTTAAAACTAACTGACTCGATTCATACCAAAAATCATAATTACCTACAAACATACTAATTTTTCCATAATCAACATCTAATATTCTGGTGCAAACTTTATTTAAAAAGTGTCGGTCATGGGAAACAATAATCACTGTGTTTTCAAAATTAAATAGGAAATTTTCTAACCAATGGGATGCAACCGCATCTAAGTTATTGGTAGGTTCATCTAAAATTAATATGTCTGGATTACCAAATAAAGCTTGTGCTAGAAGCACTTTGACTTTTAGTTTACTATCCAAATCTTTCATCAAAACATCTTGTTTATTTTCTTTGATACCAAGTGCATTTAGTAAACTTCTGGCGTTTGCTTCAGATTCATATCCGCCCATTTCTGCATATTCACTTTCCATATCTGCAGCCTTAATACCATCCTTTTCATCAAAGTCTGGTTTTGCATAAAGTGCATCAAGTTCTGCTCGTAGAAGTTTAATTTTAGGAAAACCTAACATGACCGTATCAACAGCAGAATAAGAATTAAAAGCGTTTTGGTCTTGTTTTAAGATTGACATCCGTTCTTTTTTATCACGAAATACATCCCCTGCTGTAGGTTCAATTTCACCAGATAGAATTTTTAAAAACGTAGATTTACCAGCACCATTGGCACCAATAATGCCGTAGCAGTTACCCTTTGTAAATGAAAGGGAAACATCTTTAAATAAAATCCGACCACCAAATTGTAGTGATACATTACCGACTTCTAGCATCGATACGTCCTCCAAGTTTTTCTAAATATTTGCCAACCGCGTATGTAAATTTAGCACTTCCTTGACTAAAATGAGGTTTTAATTTCAATTTTTTTGGATAACCAAAACTTTCTCCAGGTCCATTTGGTCCAATAAAACTACCATTCACAACAAAAGCATTGCCACATGCATACGTTAAACTCAATGCACCAGATTCTGCCGAGTGACTTGTGAGTGCGATGAAACCATTGACGATACCTTGTAACCAATTAGGTAAGGAACGAACAATATTGGTTGCAGCAATACCAGGATGAACCAAAACAGCTGAGACATGATCTAAAACAGGAAAATCAAATAGATTTAAATTCATTTGGAACACATGATGTAGCATGGCAATTGCTAATTTACTATTCGCGTATTGTTTCATTCTTGGTAGCTTCGCGTTAAGTAATTGGTTAATATGACTTAACCGAACCCCATACGATGAGTAAGAACCAACAAAAACCACCCTTACATCAGGGTTCTTTTGATCCAGAAAACCAAGCAATTCTCGTAATAAGTAATAAACATTAAAGAAGTTGACGCCTGTTGTTAAGGGAAATCCTTCCGGGGTTTTTAGTTTGGAATCGGGCATGATGATACCAGCATTGAGTAATAAAATATCAATCTTTGTATGTTGTGATTTGATGATACCAACAAACTGGTCAATCGATTGAAATGAACTTTGGTCAAATGGAATAATAGTTAAATTAGCCTGCGGAACATCTTTTAAAATATTGAGTTTAGCTTCTTCTGCAGTTTTTAAATTTCTACACGCCATCAAAATATGACCGCCACGGTAAGCGAGTTGCTTGGCAGCATAAAATCCCAAGCCACTATTCGCACCTGTAATTAAAATCGTTTTGTTCGATAAATCAGCAATATGTTGGTTTAACCATGCAGTATATTTCATATGTAATACCGCAAAATTTTACCACATTTAGATTGAAAGTTTAATCGTTATCGCTTGCTTCCTCAGAAGATTCAGGGATGGTAATTTTTATTTTTTCGACAGTGAATTTTTCAACTTCTAATACCTCAATTTGGAAATCAAGTATGGTAAAACCGTCTCCAACACGCGCAAACTTACCTAAATGCGATAGAACCCATCCACTCACCGTTGCATAATCGGACGTTTCTACATAAGGAAGATTGAGTTCTTTATATAGAACTTCGATATTCAAGCTTCCCTCAACAAGGTAAACTTGATCACTTTGTTTAATGATTGGGGGTAAGATATCATCGGTTTCATCCCAAATTTCACCAACAATTTCTTCAACAATATCTTCTAAGGTGATAACACCTTCAGTACCACCATGTTCATCGATCACGATTGCCATTTGCTGCTTTTGTTCTTTAAATAACCCTAGAATTTTACTCAAAGGTTGATTGCGAGGAACAAATAATGGGGGTATCAAGATTGCGGGTAATTCAACTGTTAATTGATGTAAAAATCGTTTATAGAGTTTTTTGGTTGGTAAAATACCAACAATTTTATCCAAAGTTTGATCATAAACAGGAATGCGTGAATATCCAAAAATATCGGGATTAAGAAGTAAATTTTGACTATCATCTTCGATATTAAATGCGAAGATATCAACGCGAGGAGTCATCACTTCATATGCTTTTTTTTCTGAAAAAGTGAGAGCGGATCGAATAAGGTTACCTTTTTTTTCATCGATCATCCCTTTTTCTTCAATGGTATCAACCATCGTTTCTAATTCATCATCATTATATTTACTACGGTTTTCTTTGCGTTTTTGTACAAATAATCTTCTCACTGGAAAAACGATTAAACTGACTAACCAAACAAACGGGGTAAAGATGATTCTTAAAATCATCACGGGGTACACAAACCACAAACTCAATTGAAGCGCATTGATTTTTCCAAGCATTTTTGGAATAAGTTCACCAAATATGACTATGATAAAAAATATCATGATTGCAGATAAGGTAGCCGCTAAACCTTGATTGGGAAGTAAAGGCGCGATAAATTGAATGGATAATAATGCTGTTGCAGATGAGTTAAAAATATTCACAATGCCATTGCCGAATAACAATGCAGATGAATATTGATCATAATGTTCAGCAATACTTAAAGCTTTTTTAGCTAACCGATTACCTTGGTTAATTAATCCTTTTAGTTTGACATGATTGACCGCTGTAAATGCCATTTCTGAAGCGGAGAAAAATGCAGAAAAGAGTAAGGCAACGAGCATCCATAATAATAAAGATAAAGGATTAACCACGGATAACTCCTGTGTGCTTCACGATTTCTTCCATTTGACCAACAATTTCTTCCAAGACATCTTCCATCGTCACCATTCCGATGACGAGGCCTTGTTGATCTTTAACAATCGCGACATGCGTTCGATATTTTTTATACCCTTCAAATAGTTCATCAATGGTGACTTTGCTTGAAACAAAATAAGGCTTCTTGATCAGCGTCGATGGGTCGATTTGTCGTTGCTTTTGAATCGATTGAAAATAAGTACGAATGGATAAGACACCGATAATGTGTTGTAAGGATTCGCGATAAATAGGAACCCGGGAAAAAGGTGAAGCGATCAATATTTCTGCCAAATCTGCTTGGTATAGGGCAGACTCTGAAATACCAAAGACTTTATCTATTGGCGTCAAAACATCCTTCACGGCTGTATCAGAGAATTCTATCGCGGATTGAATCAGTTTTACTTCACTTTCATTCAGTGTTCCTTCTTGATGTTGTTTTTCAACGATTGAAGAAAAATCCTCTTCCGTCATCGTTGCATTGGATTCCTTCTTTTGAAAACGCTTTAGAAACCGATTGAAATTAAAAAATAATAAGTACATAGGGAAAAAGATGATTTTAAAGAAACCAAACACGACGGTCACAAATAATGCTGACTGGAGAGGCAAGCCTCTACCAATGACTTTAGGAATCGTGTCACAAAATACATAAAATAATAAGGCTGCAACAATCGTTGCAATCAAAGTACCAACCCCATCATCTTGAAATAATTGGATAAAGAATATCGTGGAAAGCGTGGATAGTAATACGGAGGAAATATTGCTACCAATGACTGTGACAATCACTGAGCGATCAAACTCTTCGATATATCGTAATGTCTTCTTGGCAAGCTTAGAGGAATCGGATAAGACTTTGATGCGAATGGGGTCAACCGCCGCAAAAGCAGTTTCTGCTAATGAAAAATATGCTCCAAAAATTAGAATGATGATAAGAATCAGCCACAATATAGGGTCAGAAAACATAGTTATATTATACAGTAAATTACTTTGTTACTTGATGGCAATGCCGGCATCGAGGTTCATAAGCCTCAGAAGCGCCTACTTTAATGATCGGATCGGCATAGTGAGCAGGTTTCCCATTGATAATTCGTTGGGTTTTTGTCGCAGGAGCACCACAAACGACACAAATCGCGGTTAGCTTGAGTACATCTTCTGCAATTGTCATCAACGAAGCCGTAATAGGAAAGGGTTCTCCACGGAAATCAGTATCAAGACCACCTAAAATCACACGAATTCCTTTTAGAGCAAGTCTTTGAGCGATATAGATGATGTCTTTATCAAGGAATTGAACTTCATCTACGGCAATCGCAAACGTCGATGAATCAACATAATCTAATATTTCTTTGCTTTCCTTAATCGCAATCGATTTTGCCTTTAAATTGGAATGAGATACCACTTCATCAGCAGAATATCGGTTATCAATGCCAGGTTTAAATACCAAGGTTTTTTTCTTAGCATACTCAAGGCGTTTAATTCTTCGGATGAGTTCTTCACTCTTTCCTGCAAACATCGGCCCACAAATCACTTCAATCCAACCTGGACGGGATATTAATTCCATACCAATCTCCTATTTAATAAATGCTTTTGACCAAGGTAAAAAAGGAATCTCTTTTTGGACTAAGCCTTTTTTAGCCATTAAATCATCCACTAATTTTTTAGCACGTTTTAATGATAAATCCGATTTAACCTTGAAGACTAAAGGAATTTGTTGGTAAATCTTTTTATCTGAAGCATCATCAACTGGAATAGGGCTATCCTTATAATCTTCAGGATTCAACGCCAAATAAAGCTTTAAACTTTTTCCAGCAATGGTAATCTTCACAAATTCCTCTTTGTGCAATCTGAACATATCCCCAGTATTCGAAATTCTTGATTTAACTTGATAACTTAAAATATAGTTTTTTAGATCATCATAATGACCTAGCATCATCGGTTCTGCGATGGCCATGCGATCTTGAAAGGGAATTCGAACTATTTTCTTTTTTCCCGTCCGTGTCATACCTAGGTCAGGAGTCATCACGGATTTAAATTGTTCCGCACGTTTATCATTTTCTGGTGCACGAGCATTTTTCTTCTTCACGACTGGCATGATCATTTCAAGAGGTAAAGAGGCAGAAACCCTTGGTGTTTGATCAGGTTGCGGAACGGATGGTTTCGGCATATTAACACTGGTGGTAGGAATCTTTGCAATCGCTTCTTCAATCATGCTTTTCACATCATCTTGGGTTAATCTCGAATCTTGATTTAATTGCTTATTTACTTCAGTTGCAACTAAACTAGCAAGATTTGTATCTATTTGTGTTGATTGTGACATGATGGTCGATTGGATGATGGTTTGAATGTCCGATTCAGTTAAAGCCTTCGGTAAATTGGCTTGCACCAAATTCGTAATTGAAGCTTCATCCATGACTGGAGTCAATGTTGGTTTGGGTAATGTTGAAATTTTTTCTTCAATCATCCGTTTCACGTCATCACTGGTAAGCGTGGGTCCTTGAATCGATTGCTTTTTAATTTCATTGGTAATCAAACCTAACACGAATGCTTCAGTAAGACTGGATGGGTTAGGTAATGAGGATTTTACAATCGTTTGAATGTCTAATTCAGATAAGGTTTTGGGGAGTTTTGCTTGGACCATGTTGGCGATTTTATTTTCATCAATCGATTGGATGCCTGTTGTTGATGTGGATAACGTTGCGATCGCTTCTTCAATCATGGCTTTGACATCATCACGCGTGATGGTTGGTGCTTGTATGACTTGTTTCTTTACTTCGGTGGCAATTAATCCTTGTATGACGTTAAGTGAGGTTTCAGGCTGTGTGTGTCCTTGGTGTTTTTTTAACAACATCATAAATTGATTTTCATCAACATTTCCAACCGATTGAATGGGTGCAATCTGTTTCGTTTCAATTGAAGAAAGTTTTTCTTGCAACATATTGTTTTTGGATAAGGTTTCGATTTGAAATTGTTCAAGCGTTTCTTTGGACGCAACCAAATCTTGTTGAAGTTGAATCAGGCGTTGTTGGGTTTGCTTTAAAATGTCGGCTTGGTTGTCATAAATTTCTTGTTTGACGTAGGGTAATCCTTCTAGATTTTTAAGCGAACTCGACATTTGATCAAATTGGGATTGTAAAAAATTAACTTTTTCTAAAAGTGGAATCAATGGGCTGGTTTGTTTGGCAATTAGCAATTCAATGTCTGAGACTTGAAGTTGGGGTGTGGCTTCCGTAGGTTGAGCGTTTTGATTTTGTTGGAGTGTTTGTTCGATGCTTTGAATTTTTTGCGCTAAAGGAGATTGAAGCAGTACCTTTTGGACTTGTTCTTCAATGTTCATTTCTTGAATGACAGGAGGTATTTGAGGAACACTGTCTTGCTTTTGTAACGTTTGTAAATCTTGAATAGCTTTTGAAACCATTGCTTCCATATCTTGTTTAAATTGTTCGAAACTTGTTCCGACTATTTGTTCAATTTTTTCTGAAACTAAGCTTTCGATGACTTCTCGGTTTAAAGAGTCATATTTAATTAACTCTTCATTAATTAGGGTGTTAACTTGATCTTTTGTTTTGGGTTCTAATTGAGCAATTTCAGCGGCAATGGCCTCATTAACTTTGACTTGGATTTCTGCTTGGGAAATCTCAGTCACCTTTGGTTCGACGACCGAAGTTGAATTTGAAGGTGTTTCCGTAACGTTTTCAGGCGAAATCATTTGGGGTACCGTTGGTGAGGTTAAAGGACCAACTTGCTTAGAGACAACTTGTTTAGCTTCTAAAAGTTGTAAACGAATCTGGGAACGTATACGTTCTTTAATTTGTAATACGGTCGCTCGTGCTTTGATGACATCTTCTTTTTCAGGAAGAGTAGGGGTTTGAGGTAACACAACAATCGGTGTTGGTTCCAAGATCGATTCTGACTGAACAACGTTTGTTGGATTGGTTTCTAGCATTGGATTAGGAAGCGGAACTTCCGTTTGAGGAAGGCGAATTTGGCTAGGGATGACAAATTTAGATAATTCTTGTGCGATTAAAGTATCTTCCTTAGCGAAAGGTATGACTTGAGCAGATTGCTTTTTGAAGGGATGGCGAAACAAATCAATTATGCTCATCAAAACATACAAAACAGTGAAAATCACAATCATCACAACCAAACCAGAAAAAGCTGGAGCTCTAAGTCCTGGGTTTGGGTTTTGAATTGGGATCAATAATATATCAACAAAATTGGAAACATCACCGAGATTGGTGAGAGATGTTGCATCGGGATAATAACCATGAATCGATAATAGGATAAAACCTAAAGAGATCACCAACCCTAGCAACACCATCAAAGCCCGTATAATTTTTACTTTCGATAAAAAGGTTACAAATAGAAAGATCGTAAAACCGATATAGAGGATGGTACCAGCTAATGTGAGTGCAAAAGGCAAGGAGAAATTATCAAAGTTTATTAACGGTGCTAGAATGGAAATCCCCATTGCAGAAAAGTATTCTATGACGCCATTCAATACAAAATTTTCTTGATATGCAATGAGTCCGACAAAGGCGATAAGCACCATCAAAAGCGCAAACCCCAAAAGTCGAATAAATTTTTTCATTGCAAACCCTCCACGGATGATGTTTTAAACTATTTCTATCATACCATTTAAGGATGATGATTTATAGGCAAAATTCAAGTCTTATGTACCGGTTGACTTGGATAGAAATAAGAAAAATTCTTGCAACTTAATCTCAACTATCGCTATAATATAAAAGCATTGCAGGTGTAGTTCAATGGTAGAACACAACCTTGCCAAGGTTGATACGCGGGTTCGATTCCCGTCACCTGCTCCATGATGAATATAAAAAAACCTCCGATTGGAGGTTTTTTTGTATCTTATCGTTCCATTTATGAAACTTACCAATCTACTTAAATCCAATCTACTTAAAGATTGCATATAATACCTTTATGAAATTAAAGGTTATTACCGCACCATCGAATATTGAACCAACGGTAACCATTGAGGCTCCAGAAGGTCATCCCGATATTGCCAAACTTAAAGCATTTCTTTTGGAATCACAAGAAACCATTCTAGGAAAGAAAGGCGATCGACAATTTAAGATTCCACTTTTAGATATTTATTACGTTGAAAGTCAAGATGAACAAACGATTGTATTTACCAAAGATGATAGCTTTATTGTGCCACCTAAACTATATGAAATAGAAGCTTGGGGAGATCCCTTTATTCGTGTAAATAAAAGCACCATCATTAATCTTCATACCCTTAAAAGTTTTCGACCCTTGTTCAATAGCAAACTAGAGGCAATGTTAGACAATGGCGATTTAATAGAAATTAGTCGAATGTATGTAAAATCGATAAAAACAAAGTTAGGAACACAGAAAAAATGAAACACATAACCAAAGGGTTTACGGTCGTCTATACGTGGGTTTCCATTATCATGGGAATCCTTGGAATCTTAACAAATCTTATTCCCAGAATTGAAGGCCAAGTTTTCTTGTTTGAAGTGGTCCTTGGATCGTTAATGGTTTCGATGTTGATTCATCTTGCCATCAAAATATACCAATTCAAATGGGGCAGTGGAATCATTAGCATCTTTGTATCTTTAATTCTTGTTTTACCTATTGCACCGATCATGCGCGTCATATATTCACCTCTGTTGTCGAGATTAATTGGATTAGTTTATGTGTTTATGTTAATTTACTTAATTGTTTATACCATCACCATTGCGATTCATCATGGTCAGAATAAGAGAATAACAGAAGATTTAAATGCTTTAATTAAAGAGAAAAAATTAAAAAAATAATATTTATTTAATCTTTTTATTCTTCATATTCATGTCATTAATGTCAATGACAGCTTTATCAAGAATTTGTGATTTAAAGGGTGGTGTTTCCCGACCTTCAATTGCATCCAATAATCTTGGAAATTGGCGAATATTGATGATGAATTGGTTGTCTTCACTGATCGGAATACGATTGATCATCGCATCATTATTGACTAATATTACCGAAATAAAGAGTGTAGGATCTAATCCAGTTACCATAATGAGTTTTTCAATACGTTGACGATTCAATAAAAACGGATTCGGTATGTAACGGTATTTAGGTTCTTGATACTTATACTCATAATAAGACCATTCTTTATCGCTACCTTTACCGAGTAATCCACCTTGAAAATATAAATCTTTAATCGCATATATATATTTGTTTCCAAAGACCAAATGGTCAATGATAACATCGCGATTACCTGGTAATTTCACTTTGACTTGTGGTATCAGATAATAATCTTTTTCTAGAACGTAGCGATGGATCTTTTCATTAAATAATTTATGGAGATTACGAATCGCATATTGCCGTTTAAAAAAAGGTAAAAGTAAAAAGCTAAGTGAAACGACGATAAACGTTCCAAGCAACGTAATAATGGTGATTTGTAAATTTGTTAAATTGCCAATATTCATGGAGCGATTTCTAACGCTACCTCAAGCATTTTTTTCAATCCAACTTCTCGTTGTTCTGGTGTAAGAATTTCTTTGTAATGAAACGAATCCGAAACTGACATCATCGCTAAAGCTTGTTTTCCCAATCTTGCTGCATTTGCATATAAAGCATACGCTTCCATTTCAACACCAAGAACACCAAGGGCTTCCCATTTTTTCCATTTATCTGGATCAACGTCATAAAATACATCACTACTTAATACATTCCCAACATGAAATGGTAAATGATGGTCACGGCAAGTTTTTACTGCTAGTTCAACTAAACTGTAACTTCCTAAAGCAGAGAATGTGCCATTACGTAATTGAAACTGACTTGCCCAATTACTATCTGTACTCGCCCCTTGGGCAATGATAATATCGTAAAGTTTTGCTTGTTTTGTGTAAGCACCGGTGGTCCCAACACGAATGATGGTGTCTACACCAAATGCTGTATAGAGTTCATGTGAATAAATGCCCATGCTTGGCATGCCCATACCAGAGGCCATAATGGAAACACGTTTACCTTTATAAAATCCTGTAAAACCAAACATATTTCTGACAGCGTTAACTTGTTTTACATCTTTTAAGAATGTGTCCGCAATAAACTTCGCGCGTAAAGGATCACCTGGCATTAATACCGTTTTTGCAAAGTCTCCTAATGACGCTTGAATATGAGGTGTGGACATGGATGAATCTCCTTGGATGAACTGCTTTTATCTTATCACACCCATCTTGTCATACCACAGCGAATTTCAAGCGGAACGTTTTGAATTTTCTACCCACAATTTAATTTTGTTAATCATCTTTTCAAAAGCAGAAAAATCTTTTAACTTCCATTCCCAATTGGGTGAACCAATCGTGCCTGGCACATTCATTCTTGCTGAATCATCTAACGACAATAAATCCTGCATTGGTAAGATTGCAAAGCGAACAGGACTTTGAAGCGTTAGTTGAATGAGCTGCTCGGCAATGGTTCCTGAAAAAGGTTTTAAGAAGTAGCTTAATTGGTTTTGTGAAGCCGTTTTTAAACCGGCATACCAACCCATGGTCGTTTGGTTATCGTGTGTACCTGTATAAGCGACTGAATTTTCTACAAACGTTGGTTGGATGGGTTTTGGCATTTGTCCATTTCCATCTGGATAAATCGGAAATTCAAATTGGAATATTTTCATGCCAGGTAATCGATAGTGATCTCGTAATTGAAGAACTTGTGGTCTTAAATCACCAAGGTCCTCTGCAATAATATTAATTTTAGGTAGGTGTTTATAAATCGCATCAAACAATGCATATCCCGGAGCCTCAATCCAAGCACCTTCCACAGCAGTCGGACATGTTGCTGGAATTTTCCAGTATGTATCAAATGCTCGGAAATGATCAATACGGATGATGTCAAATAAAGTCGCATTAAAGCCTAATCGATCAATCCAAAATTTAAAACCATCTTTTTCCATGACATCCCATCGATAAAGGGGATTACCCCAACGTTGACCTGTTTTTGAGAAATAATCTGGTGGAACACCCGCAATATGAGTGGGTTCTCCATCTGCAGTAATCATAAATTGGGACTGATTCATCCATACATCAATCGAATCGATGCCAACATAAATTGGAATATCACCCACCAATTGAATGCCTTTTCGATTGGCATATTTTTTCAATGCATTAAATTGCTCAAATAACAAAAATTGAATCATTTGGTGGTATTGAATACGTGGTAAATATGGCGTTAAATCGATTGCTTTATTTTTCACATAAGTCTTAAATTCTTTTTGCCAGGTTGTCCACATTTGCAATTGATGAAGTTCTTTAAAGGTGACAAAAATAGCGTATATTTCGACCCATGGATTTTCCTTTAAAAAGGTTTGATATCTTGCATTGGGTCTAAATGTCTTAAATGCTTCTTGATAATATTTACTTTTATATTGCCGAACATCATCATAATGAACTTTGGTTTCAAGCGGCTTGAAAGGCTTGGGTTTCTTAATCAAACCTTGTTCATGGAGTACATCTAATGATAGATACAGTTCATCCATCGCTTTTGAAGAATAAGGTTGATACGGTGAATTACCATATCCTAATGGATTTAAGGGTAATACTTGCCAAAGCTTCATTTGGCTTTTCACAAGTAGGTCGATAAATGCATGAGCCTCTTGACCAAAATCACCAATTCCATAACGTGATGGAAGTGAAGAAACTGCTAATAAAATTCCAGAAGTACGCATACAATTCACCCCTTTAATTACAATCAAATTATACCGACAATTTTGAAATTTGAGACAAGAAAAAAACCATTGCTATTTACAATGGTTTTTAAGAATAAAAGTTGATTAAATAATCGTTTTTTGCGTTTCTCGATCAAATAAGTGTGCTTTTTCTAAATTAAGCACAAGGCGAATGCTATCGCCAATTCGATACGTGTGTAATGCATCAATTTTACTAATCAAATTGTTGCCTGCTAAATCAGTGTGAATAATATATTCATGTCCAAGTAATTCAGCTACCTTGATCGTGCTCTTCAATACGGCGGTAGGATAGAGTTTTTCTAATGCAGCATCTTCTCGATGGGAATCTTCTGGGCGAATGCCAAACACCACTTCTTTGTTTTCATAGCTCTTTAAGGCTTTTTTAAATTTTTCTGGTAGTTCTACTTTTAAGCCATCAGCAAAATGAATGTGACCATCTTTATATTTGACGTCCATTAAGTTCATCGCTGGCGAACCGATAAAAGCTGCCACGAATAAATTTGCTGGATTGTTATAAATTTCAATTGGTGAGCCAATTTGCATGACATAACCACCCTTCATGACAACAATACGGCTTGCCATCGTCATCGCTTCCGTTTGGTCATGCGTAACGTAAATGGTTGTCGCGCCGATGCTTTCATGCAACTTAATGATTTCTGCACGCATTTGAACACGTAACTTTGCATCAAGGTTCGATAAAGGTTCATCCATCAAAAACACTTTAGCGTTTCTAACAATTGCCCGTCCTAATGCAACCCGTTGACGTTGACCACCTGATAGTTGTTTAGGTTTACGATCCAATAATTTTTCAATTTCAAGAATCTTAGCAGCACGATAAACACGTTCACGAATTTCTTCTTTATTAATGTGGCGAATTTTTAAACCAAATGCTAAGTTATCAAAAACAGTCATGTGTGGATAAAGCGCATAAGATTGGAACACCATGGCGATATCACGATCCTTTGGTGGGGTATCGTTTCGCAAGGTACCATCGATATAAAGATCACCACTGGTAATATCTTCTAATCCGGCAATCATCCGTAATGTGGTTGATTTACCACAACCAGATGGTCCTACTAAAACAATAAATTCCTTATCTTTTACTTCAAGATTAAAATCGAAAACGGCTTGAACCTTATTATCGTAGACTTTATTAATATTCTTCAATACAACTTCTGCCATGTTTAATTCTCCTTGAAAAAAATTATAACAAGGTTAGTTTATCATGATTTGTGCACAATGCACAAATCAACCTTGTTTAATTAATAGCTTCTCAATAAGTGAGAATAAAAGAGCATGATCATGTTGCCGAATATCTAAACCCGTTAAATTAACAAATTGATTTAAGCGGTAAGCAAATGTGTTTCGATGAACGTACAATCGTTCACTTGCAACGGTAGCTTTTAAATCACATGCCAACAACATCGATGCAGTTTGCATCAAGTGGCGAGGAATTTGAGAAAATTCTTCTTTGATTAATGGAGATAAAATTTGATTGCCATCGAATATCAATTGCAAGATCAAATCGCCTAAACTATCTACTTTTCCTGGATTTTTTTTAATCGCTAAGCGCGATGCAGCTTCGCCCAATGGATGAAGGCGATAAGTTTTTAATAAATGAAATTTGAGATTATATTCCTGTTGATACGTATCTAGAAACGTTTGTAACGACGTATGGCGGTCGTCTTGAGAAAAAAATGCAACTTGATCCTTGTGTATTCGATGCCATGTGATTGGTTGACCCATGACATCTTTAATGTTTTGGCGAAAAGGTTCATCCATAAATGGAGCTTGAGCAACGAGGTAGTAACAAATATTGGTTTTCATTCCACTTCAAGAAGATACGTTTCAAAGGGTCTTAAGACAAGATTTAAACCACGTTTTTCAATGGTTGGATAGTTGTGAAGTAAGACGCTATTGATGATGAAATCCATTTTAAATTCAACTTCATAGGATCTAAAGTTACTCACGACCATGTAAGACGGTCTACCTTGGTGAAGGTAAGCAAAGACATCAGGATGTAATGGATCAACCAGTGATAAAGGTCCTGATAAAACAGCATCTTTAAGTTTTGGAGTTTTTCTTAATGCGATTGCTTTTCGATAGTAATTAAAAATCGATTTAGGATCTAGTTTTTGCTTTGCTAAATTGACGTCACGATAGTTCCCGTTCACTTGTAAGGAAGGTTCTACGGTAGAGAAACCTGCAAAAGGTTCATCACTCCACTGAAACGGTGTTCTAGCATTGACTCTCGAACTCCTCCGTAAAAAACGAAGAATGGTCGCTTCATCAATTCGATCCGCGGCTTGCTTTGCATATTGAAGAGCAGAAACATCTTTAAATTGGGTTAACTTCTCATAATCAACATTACTCATGCCAATTTCTTCACCGTTATAAATGAAGGGTGTACCGTATAAAAATAATAATGTGGTAATAAGCATGGTTGCCGATTCTTTACGATAACGAATCGAACCATATTGGGACACCACACGAGGATGATCATGGTTCAACCAATAAATTGGTAATGATGCATAAGGTGAAACGGTTTGGTACCATTTCATAAAATTTTGTTTCAGTTGGATCACATTTGTTTTGAGTTCGTGGTCTGCTTTATTTTCTGAACCAAAGGCGCCATTTTCCCAGCAAGTATCAAAGTTAAATACCATATTTAATGATCCGGTTTGAGGATGAATATATTGCAAAGACATATGAGGAGAGACACCGCCACCGACTTCGCCAATCGTCAATGCTTCAGGATATTTCATCAACACTTCAGATTTAAATTCTTTTAAATAATCAAACACTCTTGGTAAGGAAGAAAATTTAGTGGCATCGAGAACCAAACCATCAGCATCCACAGGTAATGATGAATTGGTGAACGTTAAATCTTTAGCGAGGTGAGCTAAGGCATCTAATCTAAAGCCATCTACGCCAAGGTCTAGCCAGAATTTTGCAACATCATACATGTCTTGTCGCATGGATTTATTTTCCCAATTGAGATCTGGCATCTTCTTTGAGAATATTTTCAGATAATATTGTTTAACCGTATCATCGTAATGCCAAGCACTATCCGAAAAATATCCACGCCAATTGGTGGGAGGTAACAATTTTCCTTCTTCTGTTTTTTTAGGATCTTTCCAAATGTAATATTGGTGATATTTTGAATATTGGTTTTTTCTCGCTTCCATAAACCATCGGTGTTCATCGCTGGTATGATTGAGCACTAAATCGATTATGATACGGATTCCTAAACTATGGGCTTCTTTTAGCAGCGCTTGGAAATCTTCTAAGTTTCCAAAAATTGGATCAACCTGTAAATAATCTTTGACATCATAACCATAATCATCCATGGGCGAAGCAAAGAAAGGACAAATCCAAATTAGATTAATGCCGAGTTGATGTAGGTGTGGTAGTTTTAAACGAATACCATTAATATCACCGATTCCGTCATGATTGCTATCATAAAAAGAACGTGGATATATTTGATAACCGATAGCCTCTTGCCACCAAGGACGAGTTTTATTCAAAGAACGTCTCCCCTTTTTGTGCATCTTCAATCATCGTTATTAAGTCAGCACGTTCAATTTTAAAAGATAGTTTTTTGGGTAATTGCTTAATTGAAAAGAATTTGACATCTGTAATCTCATGGCCAAAAGGTTTAAGAGGTCCTTTTAATGTTCCCTTAAAAACGAGGACATATTGACTTTGGGCCTGACCCCGATGCTCATAATCAAAATGATAAACCCCAGTTAATTGGTTAACCCTGACATCTGCACCAGCCTCTTGCATACATTCTTTACGAATTGCTTCAACTGGACTTTCAAATAAATCTGCCCAACCACCAGGTAACGTGTACCCTTTATCAATCTTTTCTTGTACGAGTAACACCTCTTGTTTATCATTGAAAATAATCATCCTTACCGAAACATTAGGGGTTGGATAAATATCCCTTTCAAAATATTGAGGGCGCTTAAAATTTACCTTGGTGAATTTTTTTAACATCTTACTTGAAACTTCACTAAGTTCATGATAGTTTTCAAGCGCATATGCATCTTTAGAATAGGTTAAACCGATTTTACTAATTGCTTGAACCTTCAGAATAAATTCATAAAAGGATAGGTTTTCTTTTGATTTCATTGCCTTTATTTTACTCTAAAATAATCAAGAATTAACTATATAAAAAATATAAAAAATGATATTGTTATTTTGAAGGAGGAAACGCTATGATTTTAACTACGATTGATTTGCAATTAGTTGGCATCATTATATGGGTCGTGGTGTTTTTTGTAGCTGTCATTGTTGAATCACTTGAACCACAGCTGGTATCACTTTGGTTTGCCGGTGGCGCTTTAATTTCTTTACTCTTCGCAACTTTATTCCAAGTTGGCATTGGTTGGCAGATTTTCATCTTTGCTTTGACCAGTGTTGTCTTACTCCTTTTAACGAGACCTTTTGTAAAAAAAGTTACCAATCGGCCCACGATTCCCACCAATGCAGATGCATTGATCGGGCAGGATATTTTGATTGAAAAAGGTTTTGGTCCTAAATTAACTGGAATGGGGATGCATGGTGATGTTCGTTGGAAACTCATCAGTGATCAAGACACAACATTCAAAGCAGGCGAATACGCTACGATTCAAGGAATCAATGGTAACAAATTAACAGTTATCAAAAAGAAAGAAGGAAAATAATATGACGCTATTCTCATCCGCAGCTGGTATTGGATTATTCTTTTTAGGGATTATCTTTTTTGTTTTACTCATCATTTTAATTCGGTCGATTGTCATCGTTTCGCAAGGTACCACCGTTATTGTGCAACGCTTAGGTAAGTATCACAAAACCTTAGCCGCTGGGATTCACCTTATTGTCCCAGTGATTGATTCTAAGGTTGCCACCATCTCATTAAAAGAAAGAGTTTATGACTTCCCACCTCAACCTGTTATCACTAAAGATAACGTGACGATGCAAATCGATACCGTTGTTTACTTTCAAGTGACAGATCCAAAACTCTTCACGTATGGTGTAGAACGTCCACTATCCGCAATGGAAAACTTAACTGCAACCACATTACGTAACTTAATTGGAGATCTTGAACTCGATCAAACCTTAACCTCACGTGACAGAATCAACCACAAAATGTGGGAAACACTTGAAGAAGCAACGGACTCTTGGGGTATTAAAGTTAATCGTGTTGAATTAAAAAATATTATTCCGCCACGCGATATTCAAGAAGCGATGGAAAAGCAAATGCGTGCAGAACGTCAAAAACGTGAAGCCATTCTTGAAGCTGAAGGTAAAAAACAAGCAGCCATTTTAACAGCTGAAGGTGAAAAAGAATCCGCTGTCTTACGCGCTCAAGCCGTTAAAATCAAAAAGATTACTGAAGC
>JBDLRZ010000003.1:0-2574 GCA_039799785.1 Bacillota bacterium
GAAGTTAGATCGGCCATTACCAAACGAAATGGAAAAATGGGTTCGGTTTTATTTAATTTCACTGAATATGGTCAACTTGTGTTGACAGGTCAAAGCCAATCTGCAGTTGAAGAACAACTGATCTTAGGTGATGTGGATGTCCAACAAATTAATGCCCAAGGGGATCAACTTGAAGTCTTGGTGAATCCCACGAGTTTTGCTCAAGCTAAGAAGGTTTTAGAATCTATGGGTGTTTCGACCTTTATTGCCTCTGAAATCACCCTTCTACCTAATGAAATGATGACCCTCCAAGGTGAAAATTTACAACTTTTTAAGCAATTATTAGATGTTTTGGATGAATTACAAGATGTTCAAAACGTTTATCATAACGTGGAATTATAAGGTCAAGTTTCCTTTTGTTTTCATTGACTTTAAGGCAATTGATTAGTATTATTTATCTCGGCACTTTATACAAGCATTTTTAAATTTGTTATTTGTAAAGCTGCAGTCTTAGGAGGATGATGCTATGCAACGTCAAACGACATTAGTTAAACCCGCCAATGTTTCACACAAATGGTATCTCGTGGATGCCACAGGTTTACCTTTAGGAAGATTAGCTTCTAAAGTCGCACTTATTTTAATGGGTAAAACGAAAGCTAACTATACACCTAACGTTGATGGTGGTGATTTTGTCATTATTATCAATGCAGAAAAAGTTTCATTATCAGGTAATAAAGTTGAAACCAAAAAGTACTATAACAACTCTCAATACGTTGGTGGTTTACGTACCCGTACCGCTGGCGTCATGTTAGCTGACTATCCTGAAGAAATGATCGAACGTTCCGTTTGGGGTATGTTACCAAAAGGTAAATTAGGTAAGGTCATGCATGATAAGTTATTTGTTTATCGTGGTGCAAAACACGAACATGAAGCGCAAAAGCCTGAAGTTTTAAAAGTCACATTATAAGGAGAACAATATGGCAACCAAGAAAAAAGAAATCACCAAGTACTACGGCACCGGAAGACGTAAATCTTCGAAGGCTCGCGTGTACTTAATGGATGGCAAAGGTTTGATTACCGTCAATGGTCGTCCAGTTGATGAATATATGCCTTATGACACACTTGTCATGGATTTAAAACAACCTCTAGTGATTTCCAATAATGCTGAAAAATATGATGTTGTTGCTACCGTTACCGGTGGTGGTTTTACCGGTCAAGCTGGTGCGATTCGTTTAGGTATCGCCCGCGCTTTATTAGAATCAGGTTCTGAACGTTCCCCATTAAAGGTTGCTGGTATGTTAACCCGTAATCCACGTGTTAAAGAACGTAAGAAATACGGTCTTAAAGCTGCACGTCGCGCTCCACAATTTACGAAACGTTAATTTGTTTCCCTCGTTGTTCCTCTGGGAATGACGTTAGGATATATACCTAGGATGTGTTACAACAACCTAGGCGATGGGCCGTTAGCTCAGTTGGTTAGAGCACGCCCCTGATAAGGGCGAGGTCGATAGTTCGAATCTATTACGGCCCACCATCAACGAAATAAAAACTGTAGTGGAAGCTACAGTTTTATTCTTCAAAAACACATGATTCAAACTTTAAAAGACAAAGTATTCATTAAACGCTTTTTTGCCATCAGCTTACCTGTCATGGTACAAATGCTCGTTTCGTTTTTTGTAACCTTTATCGACAATGTGATGGTGGGTGGGATTTCGGATGAAGTTGTTGGTGCCGTTTTTGCGGTCAACCAAATCTCCTTTTTCTTCTTTGTCATTACGTATGGTTTGTTATCGGGTGCCGCTATTTATGTTCAACAATTCTCTGGGGCAAAAGATAATATTCACTTACAACAATCCGTACGATATAAACTTTATATCGGTTTGATATTTTTAATTATTTTCATCCCTCTTATCTTTATTTTTGGCAGTCAAATCGTCACCTATTACACACGTTCCTCAAGCAACCAAGAAGCGATTATGTTTGAAGCTTTACAATACTTACCGATTATCATTCTTTCTTATATTCCATTGATGTTTGCCAATATCTATGGCTCAACGTTTAGAGAAATTGGTAAAACAAAATTACCAGTTATTATCAGTGTGATTTCTCTATTCACGAACGCTACGTTGAATTATGTGTTTATTTATATTGTAAAAAATGGCATTGTCGGGGTTGGGATTGCAACATTTATTGCTAGATTCTTTGAGATGTTTTTATTAATTTTAATTTCTCATCTTCGTAAAGAAAAATTCACCACAGGATTGTATCGAGATTGGCGCGTTGAGTTGCCACTGGTTCGTGCAATTAATCGTAAAACAGTTGTGATGTTAATCAATGAAACACTCTGGTCCGGCGGCATCATCATGCAACAATTAGCCCTTGCTTCAAGGATCAATGTTTTATCGACACTTTCGATTGTCGCAACGTCTACTGAAATCTTTGGCATTATTTGGGCAGGTTTGGCCGTAGGTGTAGGGGTGATGTTAGGCAACACCCTAGGCGAGGGCAAAGTAGAAGAAGCTAAAATCCTTTCTAAAAAATTATTATGGATGGGAATTATGATTGCTTTGAGTTTAGGTTTTATCATGTTTTGGT
>JBDLRZ010000004.1:0-2883 GCA_039799785.1 Bacillota bacterium
TATCAAATGAAGATGGTTGCGTTTGTAATAAATTAACACTGCTGGTTTTCGCTTGATTGAGATATTGCAGATAGGTGGTGCGATAGGCAAAGGTCACATATGTCAAATTAAAATCTAAAAAGACTTGAGAACCAAAATGATTGAGGATACCATGTGCCGCACCTTCTTCAATCACACTGATCATCGCATGTTGACCATGACCATGGACAAGGCCATACATATTCGCAAATAAAGGTTGGTCATAGTTATCAAGATTCAACCCCGCATCACTGCCGTAAAAACGTTTACTATAAACGCCAATGTTAGGATCATCGGTGTAGCGAATTAATGCACCGACACCATCGGGAATAACGACATAACCAGGTGTTCTTAATCGTTTGGTTGCCCCTAACATCGGGTATAAGGCAATGCTTGATAATCGGAAATCGCCACCTTCGGCAATCGATTCAAAGGGTAAGGAAACTGAAAGACCATTCACATTAAAACGCACAGAGAACGTAAAACTAATTTTAGATAAGAATAAAAAAACCTCCACATCAAAACCCACTTGATCATCCTCGTCTATACGCGTCATCTCTATTCGCGATAGGTGATGTTGAAAGGCATGTTCATCTCGTAAATTCAGTCCTTGATAATACGTGACAAAGAAAGGTGACTTTAATTTCGATTGCCAAAATAGATTTAAGCCTAAATCGCCCTCATCCGCTAATGGAGAATTTTCATCTAAGGTGTAATCGTAATCCACCGTGGATGCCCATACATATCCGGTTTCGTTATCAAGAACTCGGAAACTCGCATCTTCTTCTAAATCATAAAATGCGTACTGACCAAAGGTTGCACGATAGGTGTAACCATTCACATTTGCAAACGCATTCGATTCAACGGGAACAAAGTTCGGTTCGGGCTGGGTATAACGATTGGATTTTAAAGCACTTATCGTTGGTGCTTGGGAGACGGTATTGGTTTGAGGATCTTCAACAGATAAAGGCGATTGGATGATGGGTAAAACAACCAATGCACTGAAACCTAACGGTAACATCCATTTCAAGAGTTTAACCACGGAGGATCACCTCCTGAATAATACTTTCGATATAGTTGACCACTTGAGCGCCTAAAGCATAAAGCAGGAATCCAATCAAAATCAGCATCATCATCGTAAACACCGTTAATAAGATATTTTGAATGAGACCCTTGACATCATAGTTATGGATTTCTTTAATCATTAAAATTAATAACAAAGCTGGCCATGCTAATCGTAATCCATCCAGCAGTTGATAAACAATCGATTCGTTATACGTTAAACCATTCGAAAGAATCGCTAGGATGGGTGTAATCAAAAGATAGGGGATTAGTGCATGTGCGGTTGCTAGATACACATCTTTGAAGAAACCTTCACCATTGGTAATCGTCGCCACCAAGTAATTACTAAAGACAAATAAGCCAATCGTACCTAAAAAAGTAAAGGTAAAAATCAAGATATTAAATTCATTTAGGTTGACGCTTTGGAAAATAAATCCAGTTGCATAAATTTCAAAAATACTGACGATGAGTAACAAAGCATAAAGGATACTGGCCATCCACCAAGAACTTTGTTTAAGATGTTTAATATCTTGATATGTATCCAAAGGGTGAAATAAAACATGCTTGGTTAAGCGATAATCTTGATTGAATCGTTGAATCAAAGGCCGTTGTAAGAAACGTTGAGCTCCATCCGTTACCAAGATTCGTTTTTGCGACCATTGATAAAGTTGTCTCAGTAATAAAATCAAAACGATTCCAATTAAAACCCAACTTAAATTGAGTTCTAACCATGTATACCGTAACTGCCAAAATGCTTCTGAAAATCCTGCTCGATCAAAGGCAATCGCATAATACTGTAACGCTTCTTCATAGGCTTGTAATCGATAATGACCGCGTGCTAATGCACCATTGGCAAGGGCGAACATACTATTCATGCGTAAGACATTTTCCCATTGAGATAAAGAATAGACGCCTTCTTTAAAGTTAATCAGTCCTTGATGGACAAGTGCGGCAAATTCGGATCGTTGTAACAATTGAATGAGTCCCGTGCCTTTATCTAAAACCCATAAGTTATCATGTTCATCGGTGATGATATCAACTGGATTAACATAAAGTCCCGACACCCGATTACCTTGGTCTAAACCCCCAAAGGAAAAGATCATATTGCCATAACTATCGTATTCAGAAATAATGCCATCTTGACTGACCGTGAAGATATTGTCAAATGCATTCACGTGAATGCTGACAGGCGTATAGTATTGATTCAACGAAAGAATCGATTGAGAGGCAATATTAAATTTCTTCACTTGTTGTGAGGTTGTAGCCGAAACCGTATAAACAGATCCCTTTGAATCAAGGGTTACATTCGTAGGAGAAGTAGGAATATTGGCCGCTCGAGTAATGCCAAAGAAATTGGAAATCGTTTGTAACCAACTAAAACTCGTGGTATTCGTGCCAAAGAAGCCAATGAATTCACCAGCTTGATTGATCTGCATCAAACCAGCAGTCGAACCTTCGCCGACCACATACAAAATTCCACGCGGTCCACTGGTCACTTTTGTGGGAACAAAAGGTGAAGTTTCACCAAAGATGGGTTCAAGCGGTCTACTAAAGGTTTGCACTAATTCAAAAGCTTCATTGTATCGATATATCCTTTGGGTCCCTTTGTCTGCAACATAAAGATCACCAACTTCACTGACATATAAACCGGTTGGTTGTGATAAACCCGAAATGATAACGTCTCCCTCTCCAGTTTCCATATTGAATCGAACAATCCGTTGATTGCCAGTATCCGCAACATAGAGGTCATTACCAACCCGCATCATATCTTCAGGTTGTCTTAAAGTTAAATCCATGTCGAAA
>JBDLRZ010000005.1:0-3052 GCA_039799785.1 Bacillota bacterium
CTTCGCGCCATTCCAAAATGGTTATTAGAAAAACTCATCAAAATTCCTCAACAACGTTACGATTATGAAATGGCGATGCTAAAACTTATTGCCGACCAAGGTGTTCGTATCATCCAAGTCCCCGTCAAGACAATATACGAACAAGAAGGCGCGATAAGTTCATTTAATCCATGGAAAGACTCGGTTTTAATCTATCGCATCCTATTAAAATCATTTGTGCGATTCATCATTGTTGGTATCTTAAGTTTCGCAATTGATTATGCTCTATATCTTTTGTTTTATACCTGGTTTTTTGGTGGATGGAGAATCATAGCGGCAGTCGTGTCTGCCCGGGTTCTGTCAGGCATCTTCAACTATTTGATGAATCGATTTTTTAGTTTTGAGTCGGATGTTCGTTTTGTTAAATCAAGTCTGCAATACATCATCCTATTCTTATTAATCATGTCACTTTCAGCTTTCTTTACGGATGCGCTTACTTCATTCGGATTCATCTCATATCAATATGCAAAGATTGTCGTAGATTCATTATTGTTTTTATTGTCATACACCATTCAAAAAAAATTTATCTTTAAAAAATGAAAAAACAAAATCTTCAGCTTCTTACATTGACTTATATCGTTGGGTTGACAATCTCAAGTGGTTATTCACTTCTGGATACCTTTGTTTTTAAAGTTGGAGGCAACAGTGGATCCAACATTCTTAACTCTTCGAGTGGCGAAAGTTCTTTTGATTCGATTGGAACAAGTCTAGTTCCAACTTTTACCGAGTTTGGATATATCGATAACGAAATCAATCTAGAAATCGATGTGATTAGACGGTATGAGACGCAAGTCTATGTAGCTGTTGTCACAACGCAAAACCATCGATTCATTAAATCTGCATTTGGTTTTGATACGTACGGAAAAAATTATAAAGAAAAAACTTCAGTGATTGCGAATCGTAAGAATGCAATCTTTGCAATTAACGGAGACTATTACGGTTTTCGCGATATTGGATTCGTCGTCCGCAATGGGATTGTGTATCGCATCACGCCGAGACCTCAAGATTATGATGATGCGGTTATCCTTCATGATGATGGTGAAATGGCAACTTTTGCAGAAGCAGAAACCAATTTACAAACCTTGAATCAGATGCAACCTTGGCAAGTTTGGTCTTTTGGGCCTGTACTCATGAATGCAGGGGACATTGTGGTTACCCCAACAACGAAAGTTCCTTATGAATTAACGAGTAATCCACGAACTGCAATCGGTCAAATTTCTCCAAACCAATTTATGTTTGTGGTGTCAGATGGTCGTACAGAAGAAAGTGCTGGTTTATCGGTCTATGAATTAGCCTCAATCTTTCTTGAATATAACGCAACATTCGCCTATAACTTAGATGGTGGCGGTTCCGCTACCATGTGGTTTAATGGAAGAATTATCAACAAACCCGTTAATAGTGGTTCCACCATTTCTGAACGATCGATTAGCGATATTGTGTATGTTGGTTATGAATTATAAATTAAGAATAGGCATAGGGTATTTGATGTCGAGTTTATTGCTTGGCGTTTTCTCAATAGTCTATTTAAGTTTTGTACCAGGCGTCTTTAATCTTTGGATGGTGAGTGTGTTTTCCATACCACTTTTGGGTAGTGTTTTAGAATTATGGTTACGAAAAAAAGATCAACTTTCATTGGGTTGGACATTATATCGATTAGGATTGTCGACGTTTGCTGTGCAATTCATCTTAAAAGGTATTTATGAAATTGCGTTAGCAAGCTTTAAGGGTGAAGTCTATTTCTTTTTAGCAGCAATTCTTTTATTCGTTATCGGAATATGGATTCAATCTAGAGAATAACTCTCCATTGATTGTCTTGGGCGTGTTTCAGTAATTTCTTATCGGGTGTCACACAAATCGCTTCTTTAACCTTGGTTAATAACGCAATGTCGGCAAAAGAATCAGAATAGGCTTTGGTTTTGTCCCAAAGAATGGTTTTAAAGTATGCAATCAAGGATGGCACTTTTAAATCCGCAGATAATATCTTTAATTCTTGATGGACCTTACCTTGTTGATTAAATAATGATGTACCAATGACATGATCAAACCCGAGATGGCGATAACGTTCCAGCAAAACATCAAAGTTTCCAGAGAGCAACACCGTTGTATGGCCGTCTTGTTTGTCTTTTTGAATTTGTTTAACAACTTTTTTGTGAAGTTTGGTCTTTGATTTTTCATATAAGGTGTCTAAAAATGCGCTGAGTTGTTCTAATGAGACCGATCCAAACAATTCACCAACTTGAGCCATGGCCCAATAACGAAACGGATCTTTTTGAATGCCAAAAATTTTAAGTTTTAATAAAATATAACGAAAATAGATTTTTCCTTTTATTTTTTTGAAAAGATTGGGTGATAGTTTCGATTCTTGCCAATGTTGAAGAATAAAAGGAACAGTTTGAGCTTGCAATAACGTTCCGTCAAAATCATAAATTGCGTATTTCATTAAAAAGTATTATACCAAGAATCGTTATTTATCTAATGTGGTGTTTATAATGAAATTAAGGAGATCGTGAAATGAAAAATTTAATCAATAAAGTCTTTGTCGTTACCGGCGCTGGTAACGGTGTAGGTCGAGCTTTAACCTTGGAACTTCTTCATCAAGGTGCAAAGGTTGCTGCCTTGGATATTTCAGAGACCTATCTTAAAGAAACTGAACGTGCCGCCGATTCCAAAAAACCTTATTTAAAAACATACGTCATCGACATCACCAACGATGAATTGGTCGCCAAGATACCTGAACTGATTGAAAAAGACTTTGGTCAAATTGATGGCGTCATTAATAACGCTGGGATTATTCAACCCTTTGTAAAGGTGATGCAATTACAAACCAAAGACATCGATCGTGTGATGCGTGTTAATTTTTACGGAACATTAAATATGTGTCGTGCTTTCTTACCTTACCTAGTTAAAAGACCAGAGGCTAACTTGGTTAATATCTCTAGTATGGGTGGTTTTACACCGGTACCAGGTCAAGCAATCTATGGCGCATCCAAGGCTGCTGTTAAGTTATTAACAG
>JBDLRZ010000006.1:0-7252 GCA_039799785.1 Bacillota bacterium
CAGGTACCACGTTAATTGTTTCTGGTGATACACCACTCATCACCAGCAAAAGTTTAGATCAATTAGTGAAGACGCACGTGAATGGTAGTTTTGATTTAACCATCCTTACTTCCATTGTTCCTAATCCCTTTGGATATGGACGAATGATTCGTAATGCCAAAGGCCAAGTAACCGCAATTGTTGAAGAAATTAACGCCACAGAAGAAGAAAAGAAAATTCAAGAAATTAACACCGGTTTTTATGTCTTTAATAACAACTTATTATTTAAATATTTAAAAGAATTACCCCCAAACCCTAAAAACGGAGAATATAACATCACATTCTTAATCAAAATGTTTATGGACAAAGGATTCAAGATTGGTGCCTCTACGGTTGATACGTTTGAAGAAACACTTGGCATAAATGACCGAGCACAACTTGCTGAAGCTCGTTTGATTATGCAACGACGCATCAATCACCAACACATGGTGAATGGTGTCACGATTGAAAATCCCGATAATACGTTTATATCTCCACAAGTGACGATTGGTCAAGATACAGTCATTCAAACCGGTGTGTATTTAATCGGTCAAGTGAATGTTGGTCAAGGCAATGTTATTGGCGCTAACACAATCATCGAAAACACCACGATTGGCAACCAAAATCATATTGAATCCTCGAAAATTATTGATTCAACCATTGGTGATAAAAATCACATTGGACCTTTTGCCCACATTCGTGGACACGCCGTGATTACTAACGAAAATAGAGTAGGTAACTTTGTTGAAATCAAAGCCGCTAAACTTCACCCAGGTGTCAAAGTTGCACACTTAAGTTACCTTGGTGATTGTGAAGTTGGTGAACGGACCAACATCGGAGCCGGTACCATTGTGGCCAATTACGACGGCAACAAAAAACATTACACTGTGATTGGAAAAGATGTCTTTGTCGGATCTGGAACAACCTTTATTAGTCCTGTCACCATTGAAGACCAATCTATCATTGCTGCTGGTAGCACCATCAACCATTCTGTTAAAAAGGGTGAGCTAGCGATTGCAAGACAACAACAAGTTAATAAACCAGGTTATTATCAACACTGGTTAAAAAAGATCGGTAAATAAAACCAAATCAAAAACCCACCAAGCATTCGGTGGGTTTTTATTTTAATCTTAGGCTTTCTTAGTTGCCCGTTTTGTTTTGATTGCAGCTTGTGCAGCAGCTAATCTTGCAACTGGAACACGGAACGGAGAGCAAGAGACATAGTTTAATCCAGCATTGTGGAAGAATTCGATCGATACTGGGTCGCCACCATGTTCACCACAAATCCCAACCTTTAGATCAGGACGAGTTTTACGACCATCTTGAACCGCCATTTTGATTAACTTACCCACACCATTTTGATCAACGGTTTGGAATGGATCTTGTTCAAAGATTTTGGTCTTATAGTAGTCTGGTAAGAACTTGCCAGCGTCATCGCGTGAGAAACCATAGGTCATTTGTGTTAAGTCGTTTGTACCAAAACTGAAGAACGTCGCTTCGGTTGCAACCGATTCCGCTAATAATGCTGCACGTGGGATTTCAATCATCGTACCAACTTGATACGTTAACTTTTGACCACTTGCGGCGATTTCTTCTTGAGCGGTTTGTTCGATAATTTCTTTGACGAACTTTAATTCTTTGACATCCAAGACTAACGGAATCATGATTTCAGGAACAACTTTCTTTCCTAATTTCTTTTGTGCCGCTAATGCTGCACGGATGATGGCGCGGGTTTGCATTCTACCAATTTCTGGGTAAGACACATCTAAACGAACACCACGGTGACCCATCATTGGGTTAAATTCATGTAAGTAATCAATACGAGCTTTGACTTGTGCAACAGACATCTTTAATTCGTCTGCTAATTCTTTAATCTTGTCAGCTTCTTGTGGTAAGAATTCGTGTAAGGGTGGATCAAGTAAGCGGATGGTAACGTTTAAATCTTTCATCGCCATAAAGAGTTCATAGAAATCTTTTTGTTGGAATGGTAAGAGTTCTTTTAAGGCTTGTTCTCTTACTTCTAAGGTGTCAGCAAGAATCATTTTACGAACGTAGAAGATTCTTTCTTTGTCGAAGAACATGTGTTCAGTACGGCATAGACCAATACCTTCTGCACCAAACTTTAATGCGGTTTCTGCATCTTTTGGTGTATCAGCGTTGGTACGAACTTTAAGGGTACGATATTGATCTGCCCAGGTCATAATGCGACCGAAGTAACCGGTTAAACCGGCTTCAACGCGAGCGATATCACCTTCGTAAACCATCCCAGTTGAACCATCAATTGAAATGGTGTCTTTGGTTGTATAGGTTTTATTTCCAAACTTAACAGTACCTTTGTGTTCATCGATGATGGCGGCGCCAACACCAGCAACACAGGTTTTACCCATGCCACGAGCAACAACGGCAGCGTGTGAAGTCATCCCACCGCGAGCGGTTAGAATCCCTTGAGCGGCCACCATGCCTTCGATATCTTCTGGAGAAGTTTCAGCACGAACAAGAATGACTTTTTCACCAGCTTCACCACGCTTTGCAGCGTCTTCAGCGGTAAATGAAATCTTACCTGTTGCAGCACCAGGTGATGCAGGTAAACCTTCACCAATTGATGTCATCGATTTGATTGCTTTTGGATCAAAACTTGGGTGGAGTAAGGTGTCTAATGATTTTGGATCAACACGCATGACAGCTTCTTCTGGTGTAATGACTTTTTCATCAACTAAGTCGCATGCAATCTTTAAAGCAGCAGCAGCGGTACGTTTACCATTACGTGTTTGTAAGAAGTAGAGTTTACCTTCTTCAACGGTAAATTCCATATCTTGCATGTCTTTATAATTTCCTTCAAGAATCTTCACGATATCTAAAAAGTTTTGATAAACCTTTGGTTGTGTTTTTTGTAAATATTCAACAGGTAATGGTGTACGAATACCGGCCACCACGTCTTCCCCTTGAGCATTAGGTAAGTATTCAGCAAAGAGTTTCTTTTCACCTGTGGATGGGGAACGTGAGAATGCTACACCTGTACCAGATGTGTCACCCTTATTACCGAACACCATGGATTGAACGTTAACAGCAGTACCCCATTCGTATGGGATATTGTTCATCTTACGGTAAACGTTAGCGCGTGGGTTGTCCCATGAACGGAAAACAGCGGTAATCGCTTCAATTAATTGAACTTTAGGATCATTTGGGAAATCTTCACCAAACACCTTTTTATAATAGTCTTTGTACTTCTTCACTAATGCTTTTAAATCTTCAGCTGTTAATTCGGTGTCTAACTTCACACCTTTTTTATGCTTCATTTCCTCAAGCATTTTGTCCATTTCTGTACGACCATGATTTTTAGCAATGTTGGTATACATTAAAATGAAACGGCGATAGGAGTCATATGCAAAGCGTTCGTTATTGGTTTCTCTTGCAACCACTTCAACCGTGGTGTCGTTTAAACCTAAGTTTAAAACGGTGTCCATCATGCCAGGCATGGAAACTCTAGCACCCGAACGAACGGAAACTAAGAGTGGGTTTTTATTACCACCAAAGTTTTTCTTGGTATCTTTTTCTACAACGGTAATTGCGTCATAGATTTCTTGGATTAATTCTTTAGGAAGTTTTTTCTTGCTTGCATAGTATAAGTTGCAAGCTTCTGTGGTGACGGTAAATCCTTCTGGAATCGGGATTCCCATCAAGGTCATTTGGGACAAACCCAAACCCTTACCACCAAGAAGGTCTTTACCCATTCCTTTGGTTTTCTTGAAGTTATAGACGTACTGTTTAGTTGCGGCCATAAGTGCTCCTTTTTTTGGCATCCACGCGTTATTGAGGTGGGATGCTTGCGAGTAAAATCATATCACAAACCTTTTTAACCTTCCATACAATCGAATACGTAAAACCCGTGAAATCTCGTTATAATGTTTTTAACGCTTATCATGAAAATAAAAACTGAACCTCTTGCCTTAACCATCGACTTTGGAACCCAATCTGTTCGGGTTAGTATTTTTAACCGCCAAGGGGAAATCTTAGCCATCAAGAAACAGGTTTATAGTCCAACCTATGAATCATCCAAACCAGGATATGCAGAACATCATGCTTCTTTTTACTGGGACAATCTTAAACAAGTTACCCTTGCCTTAAAAAAGGATCATCCTGAATTATTAAAACAAGTCACAACTGCCGCGATGACCGCGTTCCGTGGCACTGCGATTATGTTAGATGAAGATAAAAAACCTGTTCGAAAAGTCATTTTATGGCTCGATCAACGTCTAGCCAAATTTGAACCCTTCTCCTTATTTCACAATATCGCCTATCACTTCTTAGGTTTATATCAAACTGCAAAATTAAATTCACGCAGAACAATGGCAAGATGGGTCAAACAAAATGAACCTGAAACATGGAAACGCGTAAAGTATTATGTAGCCCTTTCTACTTATTTTAATTATTTATTAACTGACCAACTTACCGACAGTGCCGCAAACATGATTGGTCATTACCCTTTAGACTTTATTACGAGTAAATGGTACAAACCTACACACGTCAAAGCCGCAGTTTTTAATATTCCTTTATCTATGCTAGTACCTTTAAAAAAACCAGGTGAGTTACTAGGTCGGATCACCAAAAAAGTTTCTGAAGAACTCGGATTACCGGAAGGTTTACCTATTTATGCTGCAGGTCCCGATAAGGCGGCTGAAACGTTAGGAACCGGTTGTCTTACCAACGATGTTGCAAATTTATCTTATGGAACTTCGGTTTCCATGACCGTACCAAGTAAAGTCTATGTTGAACCCGAACCTTTTTTACCAGGATATCCTTCCTCTCTTCCAAACTTATATAACATTGAGGTTCACATCAATCGAGGTTATTGGATGATTTCTTGGTTCCGTGATAACTTCGCTCACAAAGAAACCGCAGAAGCGATGATTGATCAAATGGCGGTTGAAGAAAAATTAAATCAACAAATGATGAAGATTCCACCGGGCTCAGAAGGACTCGTTCTATCACCCTATTGGGGTCCTGGATTAAGAAGACCCGAAGCGAAGGGTGCGATTGTTGGATGGAGTGATGTTCATACAAAAGTTCATTTATATCGCGCAATTGTTGAAGGTATCGCTTTTGGTATTCAAGAAGGTTTTTTAGGCATGCAAAAACGTCTCAAACATAAAGTGAAAGAAATACGCGTATCAGGTGGTGGATCGAAATCCGACGCGATTTGCCAAATCACCGCAGACATCTTTAACTTACCCGTATCAAGAGTACAAACCAACGAAACATCTTCGCTTGGTACTGCTATTGCCGCTTTTTTAGCAAGTGGTGATTTTGTAACTCCTGAAGCTGCAGTAGCCTCGATGGTTCGTATTTCCAAAACCTTTAGTCCTAACCCAGAAGCTGTTAAACGATATCAATATTTGTATCACAAAGTTTATGCTAAGATTTATCCTAAACTCATTAACCTATATCGGGATTTAATTAAATTTAACCAATGAAAAAAATTATTTTAGTTTTTGCGATGCAAGCCGAGTTAGATGCTTTTAAATCGCAGTTAAATTCACCAACAACAACGCGTGATGGTTATGAAGAAGTTCAATATTCATATCAAAACATCC
Source organism: Bacillota bacterium (assembly GCA_039799785.1). Taxonomy (GTDB): domain Bacteria; phylum Bacillota_I; class Bacilli_A; order RFN20; family CAG-826; genus UBA970. The sequence continues at coordinate 5,610 of JBDLRZ010000006.1, forward strand.
GTTTAGTCTTAACTGGTATTACGATGTTAAACTGCTACAAATTACAAAGTCATATTTCCGACTTTAAACCAGATCTTGTCATGCAAATCGGGACATGTGCGGGTTTAAGAAAACAAAACATTGGTGATGTGATTCACGCACAAACCTTCTTTAATGCTGATTTAGATTTAACAACCTTTCAACGTCCACTTGGTCGATTATATGCAAAAGAAAAAGTAAAGATGAAACACCCCATTTTAGTATCTGGTTCTAAATTTTTAGACTCGGAGGAAAGTGCTGCAAAGGTTGTTCAACAGTTTGAAGCTGATGCATTTGATATGGAAAGTTTTGGTTTTTATACTATCTGTGAACAACAAAAGATTCCTTTTACAAGTATCCGAGGTGTTTCAGACAACGGTCAATCCAATGCGAACACAACCTTTGAATTGAATTTAAAGATAGCGGCAACAGCCGCCGCGATTGCTACACTTCAATACTTAAAAACCACCGCATGAAAAGCATTTACTCAAAAACGCATTCTCTCGTCAACTTAAGTAACACCATTCTTGCACATTACCAAATTCCAACGCTTCACTCGCCCATTCCTACTCTGTTAAAAACATTAAAAGGTAAACAAAAAATAGTTTTTCTACTTTTTGATGGAATGGGTCAAATTATTTTACGAAAACATTTACCATTTTATGCTTGGCTAAGAAGACAGCGAATCATGTCGATCACTTCAACCTTTCCAAGCACAACGGCTGCGGCAACCAATGCTTTTTTATCTGCTCAATATCCCAATCAAATTGGATGGTTGGGTTGGGCGCAATATTTTCCCGAACACGATAAAATCCTAGAACTGTTTACGGGTAAAGATTCTCTACTTCAACAACCCGTACTCCCTGCACCAGAACTACAAAAAACAATTCAATACAAATCTATTTTTCAACTTCTTCAGCAGCAACACCCTGCATTAACGATTAACCAAGTTTGGCCAGATGTTCGACCTGGAGGATTTAAAACAATCGAATCGTGGTTTGAACAATTACACACATTAGCCCAACAACAAGGACCTAGTTTTACGTATGGTTATTGGTTAGATCCTGATAAATCGATTCACAAAGAAGGAACCAATTCTAAGGTCATTCAATCCATCGTGAAGGATATTCAACATCGACTAAAAACGTTAGCTCAAAACAATCCAGACACCACATACGTCATCTTTGCAGATCACGGTTTAATCAACATTAAGTTTTTAAATATTCAAGCATATCCCGAATTCTTTAAATTACTCAAACGGAGTTTTTCATTAGAGCCACGTGCAGCAACCTTCTTTGTTAAAGACCAAAAGTTGAATGATTTTGTCGAACGATTCCATCAATATTATGGTCAACATTTTTTATTACTCACCAAACAAGAAGTTAAAGATCAACATCTTTATGGACTAGGTCAAAACCATCCAAGATTCGATGAATTCATCGGTGATTTTGTTGCAATTGCAAAGGGGAAATTCGGTTTTACACACGGTACACCAAACGACACCATGCCTAAAAACATGAAAGCACATCACGCGGGGATGACAAAAGCCGAAATGATGATTGATGTGATGGTCTTAAATCGTTAGAACTTTTCTTCTGAGTTAGCGTCGATTTGATTGTTGCCGG
>JBDLRZ010000007.1:0-7148 GCA_039799785.1 Bacillota bacterium
ACAAATCAACAAAGCGATAATCGAGGGAATAAAGCGTGGAAGGGAAGAATTGACTCATATAGGCGGTTAGACTATTTCTGACAAGAGAACGATCGATATAATTTGCTAACAAAATATAATTCTTGGCAGATTTCATGCCAAAGATAGACGTATTTTCATCAAAACGAATGCGATAAGGACGCTTGGGCATAAAACGCGTTGAGTGGCCTCTTGTACGGATCGCTAATGGACTGGTTACATTTCTAGATACATATTCACCATTCAAATCATATTGGATGGAGGCATTACCATTAATATAGTCTTCATAAAAAATATCACTTTCATTTTTTGAATTCGCCAAATTGATTTTTAGCACGGGTCGCTTAGCATACGCGGGAACATGAAGCTGACTTTTCACAAACATCGGATAGGTAAAGGTTCTCACAAAATCTTGTTTTCGAAGGGTAGCCGTCAATTCAATGTATTCATCTTGAATAGGACTGACATACTGAAGTACACCATCCAAGATGGGATAGTTTGGTGTTGACCATTCAATCGTGATATCTGGATCATCTGCAATCGTCAGTGGTAAAACGTAATGATCATTAATGTACGCTGCTGTTGGCGTTAATTGGGTTTGATAATCATCAAGGGTTTCACTACTAATGACAGGTTGGCTTGAAGGCAAAATACCTTCACAGCTCGTTAAGACCATGATAAAAAGAAATCCAAGAATGAATGGTTGATGTGCGTAGTGAAACTTCATTATTTTAATATAACATTCAAACCAGTTGAAATGTGTTCAACTTTAAATTCACTTGCAAGGCGATAAGGATTACGTGTGGTTTTTTTCTTTGTTAAATCTTGAACCACTACTTTTAATGGTTGACCTTGAAATTGAAATGTAATCGTTAATCCTTTTAAAGATGAAGGAATAACGGGATCGATGATTAAGGTGTTCCGCTGAACTTTAATGCCTAAAAAGTGATGAATATAGGTCCTTAAATAAATCCCAGGACCTGATGAATAAAGTCGCCATCCAGCTTTGACTTTCACGGTACCTTTTCTCACTTTTTCAAAATCTCTCTTTGCTTGATATCGATCTAAAAAAGCAGCATCTGAACTTGAAAAATATACATTTCGTTGACGTCTTTCCGCATGAGGAACGAGGGTTTGCATACCGATCGGATTAATCACATTTAATCCCCACCAAGCTTCTTCAGCATTACCAATGGTGGTCATGGCCTCAATATATCGAATATGGGCGTGAACATACTGAATGCCAATCTCACGACCAAAGTTTGCTGCCGTTTCTGCTCGTTGGAAATAGGTCTTTTTTCCACCTTGATAGGTGACAGCAGTATTCATTAAACGAACGCCATCAGGGTGCCTTAAATGTTGCCGCATAATCGTTTGATAAGAATCGATATTCTTTGAATCAAATAAATGACTAATCATGCCACGATTAAAAGGTAATAATCGATATTGAAGTCCGGTTTTTTGATCTTGAGGATGGAGTAAGACTTCTCGATGATCTGGGTAAAAGATGACAAATCCAGCGGGAATACCGTCTACCAATAAATACGTTTCAAAATCTTTTTTTAATCGAACTTTGAATGCACCTAATTCACGTTGGCGATCATCATCAAAAATTGTCCATTCGGTTAATAGATTGAGTGCTTCATATAATAATGCAACCGTCCATCCGGAGACCATTTGTTTGGTTAAGGTTTGGTTTGCAGGTTGTAAGGTGTCATCCCAATCGCCACCACCATAGGCAGGTAGTGACGTGCCTTTGATTGCAGATTGTTGAAGGACTTTGATAATGTCCCAAACATGTTCAGATAATGACGTCTTTATATCTGTGAACGTACCTTTATGTTTATCCATGTAAGGTATGGTTTCTTTAAGAATAGAAAGGTCACCCGTTGCCTCTAAATAATTGGCGAGTGCTTTTAAAGGCCATACTGTAACATCCCCATGAGATTCATGGGCTTGAATATTGCGATAATTGTCAAACATAAACCATTGAGGAAATTCTTTGGTATCTGTGAATTGACGAGCAAAAACTTTTAGGAGTATTTCCCGATTCAAATCAAAACGTTGGGCTGTTAAAAAGAGTTCAAATGGACCTTGTAAGACATCTCGAGTCCCCCATGCTGCGCCATTATATTGTTCAAGTCCATGAGGGGAAGCGTAATGAACGAGTGCATCATGGACATACCAAGGCACCATTAAATTAAAAGCATCAAGCGAGGTTTGGTGTTGAGGATGCTCTACATGGAGTGGCAAGAATTGTTTGATGAATGTCCGATATTGTCTATCAAATCGAACTTGTTCAGGTAATGCTTTCATGTGGTGATTTAAAGTTGCCTGTACATAAAAATTAAATTGAGATACGTTATTTAGCTCTAGAAAAATCATACCGCCATCGGATAACGAGGGTTGAATGAAATCTTTTGAAAGTTTAAGTTGAAAAGGTTGATCGAGCGTTAGTTGATATCGCAATCCTGGATAATGATTGGCAATAAAACTATTGCTACTTCCATCAATCGTGATTGATTGCCCTGATTGGGTGTATTGAATCGCGGGTTGATATTCATTTGTATCAAGCAAGAATTGTTGGGTCAGGATGATGGAATAGGACTTATGTTGAAGAGATTTGAAGGTTAGTTTTGATATTGGATCTAATCCATTGACCGCAAGCGTGATGACCCATTCATCATCCTTTAATTTATAATGCCACTCGACTTGATCAAGCGACATCAGGATAAACGAGGGCATCCCTAAAAGTTGGTATCGTCCTTGATGATGTACATATAATCGGGTACCTGAAATCGAATGCGCATTCAATGGATGACGAAGATCACCCGTTAATTTATGAAAGTTTGCATTGCCATAAACGGTATGAGAACCAAAGACGCCAAACATATAAGCGGTAGTTGCAAAGACATCTTCGGATGCGTGAAGAACATCACCACTGAGAAGAATATGTCCATGTGGACGTTCAACAAGTAATTCTTTTTGTTGTGTAATCAAATGATTACCATCGTCAGTAAATGCTGATAGAAGTTCTTGTTGAGGGGACATTTCAACTTGTTTGAGATTTGGATATCGAATGTGAAGTTCTTTTGTTTCTAGAGGTAATCCAATCAGAGGATTCGAAGGCGTCAAAAGATTGGTTGAAGGTTGACCAATGCTAGGCTGAGTAGGGCGGGATTCGAACACGGGGGTCACAAGTGGAGAGGTTAAAAACAACCCATCTTGTTTAACAGAAAGACCATAAAAGGAAATCGACCGTGATGTTGGTGATAAAGAAAATGGTTTGGTTTGTAAAGCTGGATAAGCAAATTCATATTGATAATTTTGTGATGGTAATTGTTGAAGTTGATAGGCAACAGGGGTATGCGTTAATTTATAATCCAGACCAAAAAATTGCATGATGTCCGTTGCATATCCCATTGTTGGGAAGGAACATCCAACTTGAAGATAATGAGTAAGACCTTGATTTTGTCTTGATAAAATCGTGTGCTGCTCATCTTGGGTAAAGATTTGATGATCGATATATTGTGAGGTATAGGCCTCATTCATCAGAATCCCAAATGGATGACCGATGCCAATATCTTGACCATACATCAGATCATAAACTGCTTGAGTATGCGTTAATGATTGAAGGTTAACAAGATATTGCCATCCTTGCTCATTCACGATTAAATGAACTTGATAGGACACGCCCCATATCGTTCCTTGATAAATTGCACCATCATCGGTAGCCTGCCATTGACTAGGACTATGAATACCCAGTAATTTGCTGACGCGATATCCTTGTGGCATTTTTTCTCTTAGATAAAGGTTGGCAATCATGCCATCAAATGGATTACCTTGAAGTAAATTAATTTGATGTTCACCATGCATCCATTTGAAAACATCTCCAGTCGACAAAAGGAAAAGACTGATGTCACCTTTTTTAATAACGGTCGTTGACCACTGATTCGTTAAGGTATGCATTAATTAATCTCCTTCACAACATGAAGTAACGAAGTTGATTGACCGGTTTCAAACATGAGTTTACCGTTAAGATTTTGCCGTTGATAATTGGAATCGATATAGGTTAAAAATTGACGATCAATCTTGATGATAAATGTTTGAGTTTCTTGAGGTTCAAGAAAACGTTTTTCCATCCCTACCAATTGACGGTTGGGTAATGCCACTGGCGCAAAGGGTTGAATTAAATACACTGGAACAATCGCATATCCTGCTCTTGTACCGGTATTCTTGACGTGAATCGAAAATTGAATATCATCGGAGGATGATACATCTTTGAAATCACTGTATGCAAAGGTGGTGTAACTTAACCCATCTCCAAACGTAAATAATGGTAAATTTGATTCATCAATGTAGTGAGATGTATACGTAAAATTTTGACCTAAGAAAGGTCGACCGGTATTGAGATGGTTATACATGATAGGAATTTGTCCTACGCGACGAGGAAACGTCATCGTTAATTTTGCGGAAGGATTGTTTTTCCCAAGTAACGTATCGGTGATCGTAAAGGCTGCTTGTGATCCCAAAAAGTATGCGTAGAGAATGGCATCCACATCATCCACAATAGATGTTAAGACCAAAGGACGTCCCGCGGTTACAATTAACACGATCGGTTTTCCAAATACTTTTAATTGTTTAATAAATTGAATAGTTATATCAGCAAGAACAGGATTGGTTTTAGATCGAGCTTCACCTGATTCCTTTTCTTCTTCTCCAGTCATCACCACAATAACCTCAGAAAGTTTAACTTGTTGTTGAATGGTTTCTGACCATGATTGCGTATCTTCAATCGCGGTTTGAACAAATGGTTTAAGTACTGCATTTAAACTTGGAGTGATCTCGCGATTACCATGCCATGACCAAGGTCCTAAAAGGGCACCACTATTAGAAAGATGACCAACTAAAGCAATCTTTTGATTGCCTAAAGGCAAAACATGGTTATGGTTCTTTAATAAGACAATCGATTCATCGGCCAGTGTTTTTGCAATCGCAAGTTGAGGAGCAGAAAGCGGTAATGATTTTTCTTTTTCAATATGTGCGCCTTTAAAGGGATTTTGAAATAACCCTAAATCCTTCTTTAACTTTAAAACCCTTAACACGGCTTGATCAATTAATTCGATATCGATTAATCCATGTTGAACGAGCGTTGGGATATGTTTAATGTATGCTCCGGATGCCATTTCAATATCAACGGTGGCAAGTAACGCTTGTCGAACTGCATCTTGGTCATCTTTACTGACGCGATGAACAACCGTTTCAATAATGGAATCATAATCCGAAATGGTTACACCTTTAAAACCCATGCGTTTACGAAGTACTTTTCTTAATAAGGTTTGATGAATGGTCGCTGGAATACCTTCAAAAACATTGAATGAGGTCATCGCCATCCTCACGCCAGCATCCACAGCACCGCGATAGCCGGCATCATATTGTTGATAAAAATCATGTAAAGAAAGACTCGCTTGAGCATAATCTCTTCCTGCAAGGGCGGCCCCATAAGCGGCAAAGTGTTTGATACAAGCAGCTAAACTATCTTTATTTTTTAATCGCTTACCTTGATAGCCTTGTGTCATCGCAAAGGCATAATGATACGCAAGATAAGGATCTTCTCCATACGCTTCCATCACACGCCCCCAACGCGGATCTTTGACTAAATCGGCCATCGGTGAAAAGGTCACATGAATACCACTTAAGGTTGCTTCTTCAGCAGATGCTCTAGCCATTTTGTAAAAGTTTTGTGTTGAAAAAGATCCTGCTAATGCTAAGGGGATCGGGAAAATGGTTTTATATCCGTGAATGATATCGGCCATAAAGACGAGCGGAATCTTATGACGACTCTTGGAAAGATAAATGGATTGGATATCCATCATTTCTTGTGGGTTGCCAACGCCAAGTACGGAACCAGAAAGAAAGATATCTTGCTCCTTTAACTTTAGTCGTTGCACTGGGCCTGCTACTTCTTGTAGAGCTTCTTTTTTAAAAAAATATGGTGGTAATTGAACAAGCTGACCTGCTTTTTCTTCTAAGGTTAAGCTTGCAAGTAATGTTTTAATATTCATCGTTGGGTTGACTCCTTTATGATGATTTTTCCAATTGGTTTTAAGACACCTTTAACTTCCCCACTTTGTTGAAGAGCATCAATTAAAAAGGTGGCAGCCGTTTGACCCCATGCATAATGGTCAATTGAAATCGTGGTTAAACTTGGGTGTATATAAGGATTGTTTAGATATGAACCATCAAATCCTGCAACGCCAATTGCTTCTGGAATGCCAACATTCGCTTCATGTAGTGCTTGCATGACCCCTAAAGCCATTTCATCATTTGCGCAATAAACAAAATCGGGTTTAGTTTTCATCGCAAGAATTGCTTTACCTGCTTGATATCCAGAAGGTGTTGTAAAGTCACCTTCAAAATAATGCTGACTTTTTAAGCCTGCTTCTTGTAATGCTTGCAAGTATCCTTTATATCGTTCCTTGTTATTAAAAGCTTCCTTAGGTCCAGAAACATAAACAAAACGTTGATAACCTTGATTGATCATTTGCCGTATCAATTGATGAACTAATAAATCATTGTCCATGACACTAGGATAAATATTTTTGCCTTTTAAAAACGTATCAAGGACCACAACGGGAGCGTTTTTTGCATATTGGACAATCACATTTTTATCAAAAGTTGAATCGAAAATAATCGCTCCATCAACTTGTTTTTCTTTCAGCATCATCGAAGAGGATTGCCCGGAACTCACTAAAATATTGAGACCACGTGCATGAACGACCTTATTAATTCCTTCAAGGATTTCTGAAAAAACAGGACCACTAAATCCATACACAAACACCCCAATATTATTGGTCTTTTTGGTTTTAAGATTGCGTGCAGATGCATTGGGATGATAGTTAATCGCCTCTGCCACTTCCATCACTCGTTTTCTTGTTTCAGGATTGACCAAAGGAACATTATTCAAGGCGTAACTTGCCGTTGATACTGATACACCTGCCTTACGGGCAACATCTTTAATCGTTGGCATGTTTCTTCCTTTTTTTCAACATCACACCAAAATAAGGTGGGATCGTGGTCGACTTGTTTAACTTCAAACTTGGATGATTAGAGAGGATGACTTCCCAATC
>JBDLRZ010000008.1:0-17137 GCA_039799785.1 Bacillota bacterium
AATCTCGCCCTTGGCTAGTTTGTCGATATCTACGACGGGGGTTAAATCAATATCGTCTAAGCTGTAGACGCTAATGTGGGATCTTCTCTGGACCGGAGTTCGACTCTCCGCATCTCCACCAGTAATCTCCTAATCCGGATGTCTATTACCTCTCACTGTCGCACCGGCGACCTCCAAAGGTGAGAGGTTTTTAATTTCGCTTTTTTCTATTAAAGAATTTTAAAACTTAACCTCTATAAAAATAATTATGTGCTTAGTTCTAGAAAGTTAGGTTGTAAATTAGAAATCTAAAACTTATTAACTACCTTTTTATTGTCGACCTTTATGTGTTAATATTCATTTCAAGTGGGTTTAAAAATCATTTTCTAAGCGAGAGGTGCAATATGAATATTAATCACTTTCTGCCGTTTGTACACGCAAAAGACTTTAAAGCATCAAAGACATTTTATTCAGATTTGGGATTTGAAATTGTTTGGGAAGATGAGGATTTAGTTCGTTTTCGTAGTGGTTACTTTGAATTCTTTTTGGAAAATCTTTACGTTAAAGCGTTTGCTGAAAATTTGATCATCCATATAAATATTAATGATTTCGCTAAAACTTATGATTTCATGGAAAAAATCGTGAATCAGTATACAAATTGTAAAATCACAAAGCCCAAAAAAGAATATTATGGATTGGCATTCAAAATTGTTGGACCCTCTGGAGAGCGGTGGGATATTGTTGAAGGCACACAAAAGTCATCCGACTAAGTCAAATCCATTTAATTTTCTAGTCCTTGCCTTAACCTTCTTATAAATAAAAAGATCCTTAGATTTTGCCCCATTAAACGACAACTAGAAAACCTTTTCTATCCCCTCACCTTTTTAAATAGCTTATGTTAAACAATCATTCGTGAATATATTTATAGCCCTTGTTATCAATGATGATAAAGCAAAGGACAATTCGGTTATAATATAAAAGTTCAAACACACATTAAGCAAAAAGGAGGAGCACACCATATGCCAAACAACTTAAGAGCAAAATTAAATAAAGGAACAAGCAAAGGAAAAACGAAATCTAGAAGCAAGAAAAAATAAGTTAAAGCAGCTCTAACAATCTTGTCCTATTCCAAGCATCTTTAAACCCCGCAGTCATCGCGCAAGCGAATTTTAAAAACTGCGGGGTTTTAATTTATCCAAACGAAAGAGTAAAATAAGGCTATGAATTTAAATATAGTTAACTCTTTAGTTATGAAGCAACTTGGTCAAGATAAAACTGGTCATAGCATGGATCATATTGATCGTGTTCTACGTCTTTCTTTAGATTTTGCTCAGTCATTAAAAGCGGATAAAGACTTGGTCTCACTTATTGTTTTACTCCACGATGTTGATGACTATAAACTAGTGGGTATCGAAAAAGCATCTTTATATGAAAATAGCTTAAACATCATGCATCAAGCATCCATTCCAGAAACCATACAAAGAATTGTTATCGATCATATCAAACGACTTGGATATAGCCGCTATTTAGAAGGCATTAGACCAACAACGTTAGAAGGTAAGATTGTCTCCGATGCAGACATGTGTGATGCGATTGGTGCAAATGGTTTATTAAGGGTTTATGCGTATGGTCGCTCTAAAGGACAACCTTTTTTTAATCGAGACGTCTTTCCTACATTTATCAAAGATGCAAAATCTTATCGCAATAGTGGATCCGATTATACGATCCACCACTTCTTCGATAAGTTGCTTAACTTAAAAGATCTAATGATGACTAAACCAGGAAAAAAAGAAGCGCGAATTCGACACCAGTACATGGTCGATTTTTTGATGCAATTCTTTGAAGAAGAAAATGCACCAGCGTGGCAATCTTATTTAACTAAGTTTTTAAAAAAGTAAAATAATATCGAATTTTAAAAGTTGATACTGACGAGCATTTGCTTCATATTTTCCTTTGATAACCAGGATTGAAGATGTGTTTTGTTTTCAATGTTTGTATTGTAATTAATGCGATGGATCTCAGATAAGAATCTATCTTCCATAGTTTTTGGCGATTGATAACTTTCATTCCCTAAGCCTTGTAATTGTTCTTCAAGATAAATCATTAAATAGCGTCTAAATAAACCCAAAATAGAGTTCTCAAGCCAATAATGAAATTGAACATGACTAAACTTGTTTTCTAGTTTTTTGAATGCTGCATATAAAGGCAATCCATCTTGAGCAGTTCGATAGATATCCACAAACATATGATCTGCTTGAACCTTTTGATTTAAAAACTCAAACGCATCTTGATGAATCAATGTGATTTTGTTTTGATGGGGAAGTAATGGTTGAATGTGTTTGCTGAAAAGGTCAATAACACGTTTATCTTTTTCAACGACGATGACTTTATTAACATTATGTTTTAATGCCGCCATCGAGGCAAAATATCCCAAACCTAAGCCCAATGAGACAACGGTACCACTCACATTTGATAGTGATGCCGCCATGGTTTCGATTTCAAATGGAGTTACGCTCATCCATGTCACATCACGTTCTTTAAGTGCAAGAAAGGAAAATGGTTCTTTGAAATATCCAATCGGCGTTATATCAAGGAAATCAAAATTCTCAAGGGTTATGACATCACCACAAATCACAGGTTGAAAAGGCTTGTACGAATCTTGAACTAACTTCCATTTTCCAGATGAATGTAAGTTGACTTTCATGTGCTGATAAAATTGATTACCAGCGTAGTCCTTCAATTGCAGTTCTTTGATGCTTTCATTCATAACCTTGTGGAGAAGCTCTTTTTGATTCGTATTGGAAAGACCTTTAGAAAGCTTTGTCTTGATTAAATCCTTCATCATCACATATGGTTTGGGTTCTTTATTTAGTTTTTTATCTTTGTCATTCAAGCCATTTAAAAGGGGGGTTTGATTGAAAAACAACCGAATCAACGAATCTGAAAGTTCGATATTAAAATGATGAACATCAAGCAATTGATGAATCTTATTTTTAATCGCTAAGGTATCTTTTATCAACATACGTTCATTATACGTAATGAATTGGTGTTGATGAAAATGGAAAACACGAATTGTTTAACTTATTTCAATGACGAAATCTCGTTAAGCTTGATAAAAAGACCACGTACCATCAGACTTTGTGGTACTGGGCACACAATCACCACAAGCATCTAAACTTGTCCAACTCGTTAAGGTAAACAAAGTTTCATTACCGACAAAGACGAGATCTTTGGTTTGATTCACAATTTGATTTGCTTCATTTTTTCTTAAAAATAACAGGGAGGCTGGTGCGTAATCATCCATCTCAGTTGGTTGGAAGGTATAAGAATAAAGGCCGTCACTCACTTCATTTAAGGTTGGTAATGCATTCCAATTCGAGGCTTTTCCATTTCCCCAATAATGAATGTGATAAGTAAATTCGCCATCACTCACCCAATCCACATCAGGACTTTTCGCCACGAAATAAACGGTGATACTATGATCAATTTCTGAAGTAGAACTCGGAATGGGTTCAGTTGTATTGCAACCCAATAACAAAAACGAAATAACTGCAAAGAGGAATGATTTCATTCTCATCAATAGACTCCTTAATTATTATTCTACAACGAGAATAGAAAAATGAATCCTAATAAAAAGTTAGAGAATTTATATGAATAAACATTAAACAACTTCTGCTCTAATTTGATTAATTAATGCAATGATTGCAGCGTTGTCAAAGGTGTTGAGTAAGGTGTAATCCACTGGAACGCCACCTTCTACATCGGTATAGGTGCGATTTTCTTGATCATCCACTTCCACAGTAGCAAAGACGTTATTGGTACTTCTTAATAAAAGGGTTCCATCCGGTGTAACAAACAAACCAATCGAAGCAGCGCCTCCAGATGATTTAGTTCCAATTATTTTTGCAACACCCATTTCTTTTGCCATCGACGTCATTAAGTTAGCAGCACTAAATGTCACAGATGACGTCATCACATACCAGTTGTAATCATAAGCAACATAATCACTTTCATAGAAATAAGTTGCCGCCGATCCATCAGCAGGATTCATTGAACTATATTGAATTAATTCTTCGGTCATATAACCTAATAATCTAAAGACTGCACCAACGTTACCACCCGTATTAAACGATAAATCAATAATGACATCATCAACAGTTTCAGGAAGGGTAACAAGAATATCGTTTACATAGGTTGGTGTATCTACATTAAAGCCTCTTACAAAGATGACAGCAATCGTATCGTTGTCGAGTAAACGATAATTTGGAGGCATATTGCCTACACCAAATGCTGCTTCGATTTGATCTTCAGCAGCCCATAAACCGCGATAGAATGCTTGAGTACCAGGTCCTAATTGATTCAAAGAAGTAAGTGGGACCGAGAAAGTTGGAGCTTCATAAAATCCAGGTGCCTCATGCCATGTATGGAGATCGTCTAAACCATATGCGAAGGCAAATAGTCCTTCATAAAGCTTTTGATCATTACCCGTTAAGATTTGATCTGCAAAGTCTCCTAAGTAATCATAAAAACTTTCGATTTGTTTGAATTCCTTTAAGCCATAAAAATAATCGAACGCTAATGCAAGGAAGTGGAACGTTAATTGTTTTACATCTTTTGGCATCGATTGCGTATTGAAGCTACTGGTTCTCATTTGCCCAATCACAGGACTGGCGCTGTCTAGTGCAGTAAACGTATCGAATCCATAGAGCGTATCGCCGTTATAGTAAACGTCATAATAGAGAGAATGTAAGAAGAATAAATTAAGAATTGATAACGGTGCTAAATAAAGATCGTTGTAACGAACTAAATCGATACGATAATCATCTAAATCAATGACGACTTGAACTGCATCCACACCAATTCCACCTAAAAAGACGAGTCCATCAGAGAAATTTGTTTCGGTGGATTTGACATAGTTTCCAAAAAAACTGAAATCATCGACTGTTAAAGTGTTTGTTGAAAAATTTAAACTCGCTTCATAATCCCAAAAGATTGGTTGGTTGTTATCATCCACATCTTCTAATCGATAACTGATCACCATTAAATCTCCATCTTCAACAAATTGAAGAATTGGAAAATCAACGGCACCTTCCACCATGCCCATAAAGGTTTCGATATTCATATATGGAACAGAACCCGTTTCAGTAAAGAACACATCCATTTCAGGTTTATCGGTCACCAAATATTCTTCTGATGTGTTAACAAATGGTAATTTGACCGATCTTGAAAGGGTTGGCAAAGACATTGGTGAAACTTGAACTTCAATTGTTCTTGTGCCGGTTAAACCACCATGCGCTGCGGTTGCAGTTAAAGAAACCGTTTCAGATTGACCACCAACTGGAATTTCAATATGTGCGCCTCCCGGAGAAATAATATGAGGATGACTAGAGGTCCATGTTAATGTGGATCGATTAGGTCCACGATTTGGTAAGGTTCCACCCAATGTATAGGTTAAAGAAGCCAGATCTAAATTAATTCGATCTAAACTCGTTAATGCGGTGCTGCTCGAACTTGTACTTGCACTACTAGAAGAAGTGTTTTCTGAACTTGATGATGTTTCTTCGCTAGAAGATTCAGCGTTTGAGCTTAACTCTTCACTTAAAGAAGTTGATGATTCTAATTCACTAGAATCGACGGAAGGAGTTCCTCCCCCGCATGCAACAAGCACAAGAGTTAAAAAGATTGATACATTAAAATACTTTCTTTTCATAAGGCCTCCAAATTGATTTGATAGTTATTATCATTTATTGAAAGATAAATTGCAATCCATATAAATATTTAACATTAATCAGCTATTAAATAAGTTAAATGTCGCTATGCTTGCTTACAAAAAATGAATTTTCATGAAATTTTTACACACTTGAAAGCGTTTTCATAAGTTTTTAGATAAAATTAGAAATATTCGATAAACACAACATAATATGGTGACAACATGTCTCATAATGGCCCAGCAACATTGCATTATATTTTTTTTATTTACAATTTTTTACTTTTATATGTATAATTATTTTCAATTCATATGGAGGTGCTATATGCATTCAAAAGTAAAGTCTAGTTTTTTCCTAACTTTATTTGCCATTGTTCTCTCCGCGTGTGGGGTGACACCATCATCGTCAACCACATCGCAAACAACTAGTACGACTACTAGTTCACAACCATCGAGTCAAGAAACCGTCGTGGTTACCTTTGACGCTAGAGGTGGATCTGCGGTTGCTCCAGCAACAGTTGCCAAAAATGGAAACTTAGTTGCTCCAGCCACTCCTACTCGCGACGGTTATCGTTTCATGGGTTGGTTTAGAGGTAAACCTGGTCTAACTTGGTTAGAACCAGCATCTCAACAATTCCCATTAACAGTGGCAAATGACTTAACCTTATTTGCTTATTGGGAACCATTACAATCCAAAGCAGTTAACTATTCAACGGATGAAACTTATTTCTCTACCATCAGTTCAACTGCTCAACGATTTATTTTAAATCCAATGACATATGAAACTGCTACTGAAAATGACATCATGTCATCTTTATCAACCAGTTTATATTCTTCCGAAGTTGACTGGGGTAAGGCAATTGAACAAGGCGTCGCTGATTTTATCGGTGACTTCTCAAAGATTGAAGCCAGAGAATTCAGTATCGAAGCATTAGACTTCATTACGATTCTTCAAGGCGCAACCTCTTTCCCTAAAGATGCTTTAGGAAATGACTATACCATCGATGGTAAATATGACCGTGATAACGCGACGAAAATAAATTCAACCGAATGGACATTTGAAATTCGCGATGATATTTTCTTCGAAGATGGCACACAAGTCACCGCTTATACTTTCGAATATACACTCAAGCAATTCTTAGATCCAGTTCAAAACAACTTCCGTTCAACCTCTTACTATAAGGATGCCGACAACCGTTCAGGTTTACCAATCCTTAATGGTTCTGAATATCGTAAACAACTTACAACCGGTACTCCAGTTGCTTGGGAAGATGTTGGTTTTGATGTTATTGACGCAACTACATTCAAATTAACAACTTTTGAAGCAATCCCACAATCGTCTGCCGTTGGTTTTGGTAGTATTCAATTGGTTCAACCAACCGTCTTTGCAGCATCTTTAGATGGAGCTAACTCAACTTATGGTACTCCAGCTAACCCATTCCGTTCTTATGGTCCTTATGTCATCAAGAGCTGGAACGAAAACCAAAGCTTCGTTTTAAATAAGAACTTTGACTTCGTTCGTAAAGACACCATCACTTATAAGTCTATCTCTTATGCTTTCACCGCAACGGTTGAAGAAAACATGAACTTATTTGAAGCTGGTTCCTTATCATCGGTCGGATTAATTGGACAATACTATACACAATATGCAGAAAATGAAAATGTTAAGACTGCATGGCAAGGTTATCCGTCATATATTATTGTTAATACCGCCCCATCGTCCTTAGCTTCAAATCCACACGTCAAGCACCCAATCGTGCAAGACGAAAGATTCCGTCAAGCCTTATTCTTTGGATTCAACCGCGGCGCTTATAACAGCACGGTGTATGCACCAAATGCTCCATCGGTCTTACCAGTACCGGTTGATACCAAAGCTTATATTCAAGATCCACTCTACTATTCTGAATCCCCATTCCACTTAGAAAACCTTGAAGATTTAAATATCCCAACAGGTTCTAATGGTTATATTCCAGAAAGAGCGCAACAATTATTCAACGCCGCATATAATGACTACCTCACCTCTCCAGGTGCAGTTGCAGGGCCAGTGACGTTAAAGTACTTAACTTCTAACTCTTCCTTGAATGTTTCGTTAGCAAATTACATAAAATCGATGTATGAAACTTTATTTAACACCGATGCAGCCAACCCAGACAAGTTAATCATTAACGTTGTTGCCGTTGCCGCCGCTTCTGTTACACCACTTCGCTCCGCATGGGATTTCGACCTATTACCAATTAACCTTGGTTTCGGTGTCTCTTATGGTGTCTGGTGGCAATATGCCGCCTTCGGTTTAATCGGCGGTACAGTTGTTCCTCAATTCGGTTTATCCATCCCATACACTGGCGCATTAGATGAAAATGGCAACACCATTGAAATCGACTTACGCGAAGATCCAACTTCTTGGATTATGGAAAATGTCGATGTTGATTTAACTGGCACATTTGACTACTTAGTTGAATTAGGCGAAGACTTCATCTTTGAAGAAGAAGTCGATGAAGAAACCAACGAACCTACCGGTGATTTATTACGCCCAGGATTTGCATGGTTATATGAACAATTACAAGCTTCAGAAGGTAAAGCTGCTGGTATCTATCGTGGATCCATCTATGCTTTAGCAGAGTATGTTTATAACGAATCTACTCCATGGGATGCATCTGCTGCAGAACCATTCCCAGGTGCAACTGAAGAAGTTTGGAAGATTACGGCAGTTTTCGAAAAAGCGTTCTTAGAACAAATGCCACTCATTCCAATGTCCACACTTCAATCCGCTGTCCTATATGCGGACAACGTTGAAATCGTATGGCCATTATACTCAACCGCATTTGGTTGGGGAGCTGCTAGATACCGTTATCTCAATACGGACGCTGACTTTGCTGATGGTTTCTACAACGCGTATGAAGCCGCCTTCTTAGCCAGCCAACCAGCCTAGTCGTTCAATTGTATTAAGTCTTAATCAATGCGCCTGGATAGAGCAATCTTCCAGGCGCGTTATTCTATAAAGAAAATCATTTACATACCGAAGTAGATTAAACTATAATTTAAATACGCATATTTTTTAGTAAAAGGTAAAGAAATGACCCAATATCTCTTAAAAAGATTCTTCTTAATGTTAATCACATTTGTGATTACAGTTTTTTTATTTTTTACCTTTATTAAGCTCATGCCAGACCAATATTTAGATCCATTTGGTGATCCTGCTTGGTATGAAGCATTAAAGGCAAGAGAAGGTTGGGATCAACCTATCCCCGTACAATTCTGGATATGGATAAGAAATATCATTACGGATGGTTCATTTGGTTTTTCTCGTAATAAGGCTACAGACGTTGGTGCCTATTACTTCTCGAAAATTCCAGCATCCATTCAAATCAATATCATTCCATATTTTTTATCCATACCCATTGGTATCGGTATCGGTGTTCTTGCCGCCTTATATAAAAACAAATGGGTCGATAACGTGATTTCAGTTGGAATTATGGTATTTATTTCCATCCCTTACTTTGTCATTATTGTTTTAGCGCAGTACTTTTTCTTTTTCCAATTAAAATGGGTTCCAAGTCACGTTGTTGCAACCGCTAGCCAATTTACAGAGGATTTTTGGTGGAGTTTATCCACTTATATCATGCCAATTACACTTCTGACAATTGTGGGTGTTCCAGGTTTAGCTCGAAGCGTTCGCGCAGAATTAACTGAACAATTAACACAAGACTATATGTTGTTAGCCAGATCAAAAGGCTTAACACAACGACAAGCGACATTCCGGCACGCATTAAAAAACGCTATTGTCCCATTTTTACCAGGTATTTTTATCGGTATCATCGGCATTATTAATGGTGGTTTAATAACCGAACGATTATTTAGAGTTGATGGCACCGGACGTATTTATCTAGATGCATTTAATGCGATTCCACCAGATTACGCCATGCTAATGCTTATTAATGCTTTCGGACAATTTGTCGGTCTTCTCTCTTCGATTGTTGGTGATATCTCTTATACATTATTTGATCCTAGAATACGGGTTGGAAGTGGGAAAATCATGTCATGATGATTGATAAGAAAAAACTTGTTTTAGTTCACACAAAAAACACCTACTTAGCGGATAAACCTTTAAAGACCAAAGAAATTGGTTATTATCGTGATTCTTGGAATCGCTTTAAGAAAAACAAAGGTGCCTTAAGTGCTTTTTATATTATTTTAGGTATTTTATTTTTTGTAATTGTTGGTCCACAAATGAAGTCATATGATCTCGCTAAAACGCGTCCAGATGAAGCCTTTAGATTTGGTTATCTTGAACCTAAAATACCAGTGCTAGAAAACCTTGGCATCTTTGATGGCACAAGAACCATTACAGCAGGTAAGCGTTTCTTACACGCGGTAATCAATAGTTCATTCGGAGAAGGTGTGATTATCTCTGGTTTTCCAGAAGAACTCATCGACGATGTTAACCACCCTAATTATGCCAACGTCACAGAATTAACCGTCAAAGTTGATTCTTATCGTTATACGAACTACACGCAAAGTTACATGCCTGCAACTTATTTTTCAGATATTGATCAAGGTAAAAATCCATTAGCTGCAGTGACCCAAACCCTAACAAGAGTTCAATTTGAAGAATATCTAGCACAAAACTTTATCATCGATATTGTTGAAATTATAGAAAGTCCCAACCCAACAAATCCAGAAGAACCCTTCTTACAATATAAAGTAAGAGTCGATCGCTTTAAAATGTTTATTGGAACCTCTCCAGATGACACTTATTTCTGGTTTGGTACGACGCGGATTGGACAAGATTTATTCAGTGAACTCTGGTCTGGCGCCCGTATTTCATTAATCATGGCGTTACTCGTGGTTGTGATTAATGCAGTCATTGGCTTAACCATCGGTTCCGTTGTTGGTTATTATGGTGGCGTTTTAGATTTACTCTTTGACCGCTTTGTTGAAATTATCGCCTCTATTCCGTTTTTATCGGTATTAACGCTATTAACACTTCGATTTGGTAATGAATTGTGGGTCATTGTGTTTGCCTTTACGGCAACAGGGTGGCTTGGATCTTACGGAACCGGTCGTTTACAATTTTATCGCTTTAAAAACCGTGAATATGTCTTGGCAGCAAGAACACTTGGCGCATCTGATTTACGCATCATGTTTAAGCATATTTTACCCAACACACTGGGTTTAATTGTGACATCTTATGCCCTAGCTATTCCCGCATTCGTCTTTACAGAAGCATCATTCTCCTTCCTTGGCATTATCAATTATCAAAACGCAATCAGCGTTGGATTGTTAATTGATCAAGGTCAACAAGAGATGCAAACCTATCCTTATTTATTACTCTTCCCAGCCTTATACATTGCGATTCTGATGATTTCATTTAATTTATTTGGTAACGGTTTACGGGATGCATTTAATCCATCCTTAAGAGGGGTTGAATAATATGACTGAAAAAATTCTTTCTGTCAAAGATTTAGCCATCTCGTTTAAAACACAATATGGTATCTTACAAGCGATTCGAGGTGTTTCTTTTGACCTACATCGCGGCGAAACATTAGCCATCGTTGGTGAATCCGGCTCAGGTAAAAGTGTTACCTCTAGAGCCATTATGGGATTACTTGCCGGTAACTCTATTTATGAAAATGGCGAAATTATGTATCAAGATCGTGACTTAACCAAGTTACCCGAAGAATTATTCCATGAGATTCGCGGATCAAGAATCTCCATGATTTTCCAAGACCCTATGAGTTCATTAAACCCTATCCAAACCGTTGGACAACAAATTTCAGAATCACTTATTTTTAAAAGTGGTATGCCTGAAGATTTAGCAAAAAAACGAGCGGTTGAACTGATGACACAAGTCGGGATTGCAGATGCAGAAAAGCGTTATTATCAATTCCCATTCCAATTCTCAGGTGGGATGAGACAACGTATTGTGATTTCAATTGCCTTGGCGAATAATGCAGAAATTTTAATCTGTGATGAACCAACCACTGCTCTTGACGTCACCATTCAAGGTCAAATTCTTGAACTCATCAATCAACTTAAAGCCGAAAGAAATTTATCTGTTATTTTTATTACGCACGATTTAGGTGTCGTCGCAAACATGGCCGATCGTATTGCAGTCATGTACGCTGGTAAGATTGTTGAAATTGGTAAAGCGGAAGAAGTCTTTTATAATCCTAAACACCCATATACATGGGCTTTATTGTCTTCCATGCCAAACTTAGCAACCTCCAATCGCTTAGATGCGATTCCTGGCACCCCACCCAATATGATTTTCCCTCCTAAAGGAGATCCATTTGCCGAAAGAAACAAATTCGCGATGGAAATTGATTTTGAACAAGAACCACCTTTATTTAAAGTTTCAGACACCCATTATGCCGCTACTTGGTTGCTCCATCCAGATGCACCTAAAGTGACATTACCCGAAGCCGTTATCACCCTGCAAAAAAATCGTGGGAAGATCAATAAATAAATATGGCAAACATGATTGATTACACCGAAAAGGTGTTACAAGTTAAGAATCTAAAGAAGTATTTTCGCGTTGGTTCAGGCCGCCGTAAATTAATGATCCCTGCGGTTGACGATGTAACCTTAGATGTTTATAAGCGTGAAGTATTTGGTGTCGTTGGTGAATCTGGATCTGGAAAAACGACATTAGGTAGAACTATTATTAAACTTTATCAACCAACGGATGGAACCGTGATGCTTAATAACATCACCATTAGTGTTGGTATACAAGGTTATCTTGAAAAGATTGCAGATATCAAACGCCAGCTAAACGAAGATATTCTCAAATTAAATCCCGCTAAAATCAAGGGCATTGAACTTAAAAAAGAAGTCAAAGCTAAAATTGAAAAACTTCAATTTGAAAAACAAGAACTGCTCAAACAAAAAGAACAAGAACTAAAAGTTATTTCAAAACTCTTTGATCAATATCGCGCTGACAAATATCAAATCACCGCGCTAATGCAAATTGAAAATCAAAAAGTTATTTTTGACTTTAATCAAAAAGTCATGAAGACAAAACAATCTCTGCAAAACGAAGCCCTTTTAAAGTTTAATAACGAAATTAAGATTGCAAATGAAAAATTATCACACAAATTAAACGGTTTAAAAGACTCTGCTGCATTGGACGCTAAAACCATTGAAGAAAGAATCGCTAAATTAAAAGCAGATCACGAAGCAGTTATTCAGCAATTAAAATCAATTTATGAACCACAAATTCAAGCCAACGCTACGAAGGTTTTAACCAAAGCAAAATCTGCATTGATGATTAATCAATTCGCATCCGAAAAAACCAAAGCTTTACTTGTCATCAAAGAAAAATTCCAAAAGGATATCGCTGCATTGGTATCACCAGACAAGGCAAAGTATGAAAAAGAAGTAAAAGAAGTCACCAGTCGTTTTGCAAAGAAAACAGATGATATTAATAAGAAAATTAGCCAATTAAATAGCAAATTAAGACTTGATATATCAAAGTTTCCCACCTCAAAAGCGAACTTAGAAAACCAATCTAAGGTTAAAGAACAAGTTCAAAAACTTAAAACGGTTGCAAACCTTCAAATTAAAGAACTCCAAGCAAAAATTGCGGATGCAAAGAGAATTAATGGATCGAAAGATACGTTAAAAGAATCCCAAAAAATGCAAATGATCTTCCAAGATCCAATTTCTTCACTCAATCCCCGAATGACCGTTAAGGAAATTATCAGTGAAGGTTTAGTCATTCAAGGAAATACCAGTAAAAAAGACATCGAAAAGAAAGTTGCAGAAGTTTTAACACTTGTTGGTTTATCTCCAGAATATGCTTCACGTTATCCTCATGAATTTTCAGGTGGTCAACGTCAACGAATTGGTGTTGCTCGTGCATTAATCATGGATCCTAATGTCATTATTGCCGATGAACCTATTTCTGCACTTGATGTTTCGATTCGCGCTCAAGTCATCAACCTCTTATTCACCCTTAGAGAAAAACTTGGCTTAACGATTCTCTTTATTGCTCACGATCTTTCTGTTGTTCGGTTCTTTTGTGATCGAATTGCCGTTATGTATAACGGTAAAGTGGTGGAAATGGCAAGCTCTGAAGAATTATTCAAGAATCCTTTACACCCTTATACGGTTTCTCTTTTATCAGCTATTCCTCAACCCGATCCAGACTATGAAAAAAATCGTAAACGTATTCACTATAATCCAAGAATCCATCAATATAGTCCCTCCAATCTACCTAAACTTAGAGAAGTTTCAAAAGATCACTTTGTTCTTTTAAGTGATGGTGAACTTGCTCAATTAGACAAATCCACACCAGTCCAACCCAAACAAAAGAAAGGGGCCTAAATCATGAAATCAACACGTCTGATCACTGCCTCTCTTGCTGCTTTAATTTTATTAGCAAGTTGCACCGGCACATCTGAAACCCCAGCCTACAATGTTTATTTCTTTACTGCCAATACCGCTGCATCGACGGTTGACACTATTTTTGATCAAGAAGTTGGTACGCTCATTCAAAGACCAGAAGATCCAACCCGAGATGGATTTGACTTTCTTTCTTGGTATTTAGACCTCGACCAAACGATTGAATGGGATTTTGATACGGATGTGATGCCAAGTGCGTCGATTGTGCTTTATGCAAAGTGGGCGCCAACCATTCGCACCATTACGTATGATTTAAATGATGGTGAAATGATTACACAAGACTATCCAACCACCTTTGTTCCCGGGTCAACTTTTGTTTTACCCCAAGCAAGACGCACGGGTTATTTATTCCGTGGCTGGTATTTATATGATCAAGTTTTGGAAAATTTCCCTACTAACGAAGGTACGAAACCAGGCGACCCAGCATTAACGATATTACCCATTACGGCCTTTGAAGATATTGAATTGTTTGCACACTGGCAATCGATTAAAGCGGTTGTTACGTTCCGTGCTAATCACCCAGGTGGTACCTCTGTTGTACCAAACCCAGGTAATCGTGTCGTGGCCTACGGTACCGTGATTGACTATGGCACAACCTTCCCAAATGACTTTGGTACGGTTGCCGGCTATACCTTTATCGGTTGGAACTCACGCGCAGATGGAACAGGAACTTGGTATCCAGATGGTGGCATCTTCACTCGCACATTGGCGATTACCCTTTATGGTCAATGGCAAAGCGCTTAATTTCTAATCAAGCTAACTTAAAACAAAAAAGACGCTTCATTTTTCTATTCATCGGGACCTATCTACTTTTCATTACCACTCTTTCGATACTCTATTTTTTCTTTTACCAAGACGTTATCTTCTTGGAAACCGTTTTGTTATTGATGTTAATTGGTCTATCTATCGCTTTAATTTGGGCTAGACAAGCGATGATTCCGATTCAAATGTATCTACATTATTACCGGATGATTGATGAGGACTTACCGCCCTTTCAAATTCAAACACCGATTCAATCCAAAGGATTTCAAGATAATTTAGTGAAATATAAGTTTCAATTCGCATTCGAAAGTGATGCCTTTACAATCTATGTACGCCAGGATGACAAACTACCCTGGGTTGTCAGAACGCAAGCGAGTTTGATTTTCGTTGTGATTGCTAAAGATCAAACGCTCTCTATAACGGATGAACTTCTTGAGCAAGCGATTATCAAAGTCAAAACATCCATTAAAACAAAAAAAGAGATTCAAAATGAATTAACATTGATTTTTTATCAAACCAAGCAGATGAACGCAAACCTAAAAGAAAAGATGCATCAAATCATCAATTTTGCTCTACAAAATCGAGCGATTATCACGATTCCATGCTTACAAGTTGATGAACAAAACATGTATGCATTGCGACCCAAAAAACTATTCCCGAACAAGTTTTATTATGTGGCGATTAAATTGTTATATTATTTAACTGACGCAAACGAAATGTTATGAAAAAAACCGAACTAACTCTTGAACAAAAGAAACAAAAATTAGAAACTAGAAAGCAAGCGATTACCTTTTTAGTCTTTAATGGCGTATTACTTTTATTGGTGATGGCCTTTAGTCTTTGGTGGCAAGATAAATTTAATCTTAAAGCATTTGCCGATGGGATTTGGCTTGTGTTTGCGATTCAACTAACCATGACGTGGGGTTTCTTTGTTTATAACCGGAATATTTTTACACCTTTGCTTCACGGTGGTAAAACATTTTTGATGCTATTCGTTGGTAAGAAACCCAAAGATGACTATTACACCGCATATACCAAAGTCCAAGAAAACCAAGTTCCGAATTATGTCATCTGGATTGCCTCTATTTACACTCTTACTATTATCATCCTTGGTGTTGTTTTAACCCTATTAGCGTATCAAGGTATTCTGTGAAATGGCTAAACAAAATCCATATGCAGCGAACGCTTCCTTTACCAATGGTCTTCGTTATGAAATTGGTGATGGTGTAAAAGTTAACCTCCAAAAAGCCCTAGAGTATTATCAAAAAGGCGCTAAAGAAGGTCATTACTTATCTCAATTAAAGATACATCAAACCAAGATTAGAATCTTTCCCACGCTGCTTTTTACAGTTTTATCTCTTTTGAGCATCTTTTATTTCTTGATTATTGGTTTTTTGTGGATTGGTTTTTTATTTTCATTTGTGTGGTCAATAGCGATCCTTTGGTTTGATCGTGATTATTATTGGTATCAACCTGGATTAGGCGCAATATGGTATCGATTGAATCAATATTTAGCGTTCCTTGTTTATTTACCCATCGGTACACTCATTCCATACTTTGCTGGTAGCACCTATTTTCCTATTCTTCTTTTACTAGTGATTGGTTTTTTTATTTTTGGTGCTGGTATCCTTTTATGGATTTCCAACCAAGAAATGCGTCATGGATTGATGACGATATATGGTTTCACCCTTTTAGTTTTATCGATCACTGCATACTTTATTCCAAGTAACGGGGTTGCCTATTCCACCATTCAAATAGAAGGCGGACTTAGAATTACGGGGTATCGCGTGAGTCAACCTGATGTTGTGATTCCTGAACGCATTAATAATCAACCTGTGATTGAAATTGGTGACCAAGCCTTTGCCAACACCAACATCAAAAGCGTCTATATTGGTTCTCACATTCAATCGATTGGTGTTGCAGCCTTTGCCAACAATGCATTGCTTGAAGAAGTATTTATGGAAGATGGTGTCCCACTCGGCCAAGCGATGTTTGCGAATAATGAATCATTAACGTCACTACGCCTTCCATCTGATGCCACTTCCATCCCGCAATATTTCCTATATAACGTTCAAAGCCTTGAGACCTTAATCTTGCCTTCATCCATTGAAAGCTTTGGTCACTTTAGTTTCTATCAAACGAGCGTTTTAGCGCCAATTCCACTAGTCGAACCTTTGTCTTTTATTGGTCACTACGCCTTATCAGGATTTTCAAGTTATGAATCGATTATCCTACCTGACACGGTAGAATTTGTCGGTGTTGGTGCATTTTCCGATCTTCCTAATT
>JBDLRZ010000009.1:0-5032 GCA_039799785.1 Bacillota bacterium
TAGTAGTTATATGCCACTCGATATCACCAACAATTCCATTGAATCCTATATCAAAAATCTTCCAGAAAATAGAAGAAGTGACATCCTTTGGCTTGTTCAACAAATGGAAACGATCTCAAAAAGAAAGCCCAAACTCTGGGGTTCGATCATTGGATTTGGTAGACTCTATTATCGTTATCCTACAGGGAATGATGGATATATGCCCATGATCGGGCTATCCAGTCGTAAACAGGCAATCACCCTATATTTATCCTTTGACTTAGAAAAGGAAAGTGAATTAAAAAACCTAGGTACATTTAAAATTGGAAAAAGTTGTCTTTATATCAAAAAGCTAGGAGACGTTAATCTTAAAGTTCTGACAATTATCATCAAGAAAGCTTATCTTCAATCGCTCGCAAATGATTTTGTCAAAGTCATTGAATAATATTTAGACTCTAGTTTTGATTTGAGAACGATAAATATTGGCATAGGTTCCGTTATTGGCAATTAATTGCTTGTGAGTTCCTTCTTCAACCTTTAAACCATTTTCTAAGACCACAATCTTATCGGCGTTTTTAATCGTAGATAAGCGGTGGGCGATGACA
The DNA here is from genome assembly GCA_039799785.1 of Bacillota bacterium. Classification (GTDB taxonomy): domain Bacteria; phylum Bacillota_I; class Bacilli_A; order RFN20; family CAG-826; genus UBA970. The sequence goes on from JBDLRZ010000009.1 coordinate 585, forward strand.
ATCAAGGTTCGACCCTTTCTTGCTTTTTCTAGGGCTTTTTGAATTCTCAATTCTGTTTCAGTATCAATGTTTGCCGTTGCTTCATCCATGATGAGGATGGCGGGGTCGTGAACAATCGCTCTAGCAAATGAGATTAATTGCTTTTCACCAACACTTAAATTCGTACCGCCTCTGGACACAGGCTGTTGAATGCCCTTTTCTAATTTATCTAAAAGATGGTCGCCACCAATATCTCTTAAGACTCTTTCGGCTTCTTGATCCGTTACTGAACCGATGCCAAAACGAATATTATCTGCAATGGTTCCTTTAAACATCACTGGATCTTGAATGATGATGCCAATGTGCGAACGGAACGTACGCTTTGGATGCGTTGTAATATCCACACCATCCACAAAAATTTTGCCCATGTCACCTTCTTTAAAGTCATAAAATCTAAGCAATAAGTTAGTGAGTGTTGATTTACCCGAACCGGTATGACCGACCAATCCAATCATCTGACCAGCATCAATCTTTAAAGTAATACCTTTAATAATTGGGTGGCCTTTGACATAAGAGAACCAAACATTATCAAACAAGATCTCACCGCGGTATCGTGGGATAGAGGTTAATGCATTATCTTCTTGTTCACCATCGATAATTCTAAAAATACGTTCACTTTTGACAAGTGAATGTTGAAGATTACCAATTTCTCTGAACAAAGTACCGACTGGTTCAATTAATCGTGATAGGTAATCGTTGTAAGCATAAATGATACCAGCGCTTATGATCACCCCACTCACGGAAAGATAACCATATCCGAAGAAGATAACGATAAAGGCTGTGACTAAGGCACCTACGAGACGAATCATATTCCAGCCAATAGATAAGTGTAAGTGTTGTTCTTTAAGTATTTCCTTTTGTGTATCAAATGAAAGTTGATCAAATTTTTGTTCGATGGATTTTCTAAAATTAAATATTTGTAAAATTGAAATACCGTTGATGATTTCGTTTAATTGAGCTGTAATCATGGAAGAGTTTTCGTTAACTTTCACTGCAAGTTTATTTAACTTCTTTACAAAGAATCGCAACCAAACGTAGACAACTGGAAAGAAAATAAAGGTAAGGAACGCTAATGTTGGGTTTAAATAAAACATTCCCACGTATGCAAAAATAACCGCCAACGAAGCATTCACCAATAAGTTCATAATGGTTGAGAATAAACCCATCATACCGCCGACGTCGCTGATGACACGGTTGGCTATCTTTCCAGATGGTTCGCTTTCAAAATAAGACATCGGCATACGTTGTAAAGACCTTACGGCATCTTTCCTTGCATCTCGAACCATGTTCACCGTGATCATACCAGTGCTAATGCGTTGAATATAAGTGAATAGAATTTGTAAAAGTAAGCGAATAAACAATAATGCAATTAACCAAATCAGCGGTTGCACGCTGGGTTGATAAAAGGCAAAGACTTCATCACGTGTAAGAGGCACAACATCGTAGGTATAGGTTTGATTGTCTGGTGTAATGATGGTCAATTGATTGTCGTTCAGTATCTTTTGACCGATGACAACGACATCTTCAGAAAAGTAATAACGTGTCCCGATCACCACAATCGAAACGCCATTTTCTGTGATGGTTTCTTGTTGGAAAAAGCGATTGTTATACTCAACCGCATTCATGGTTTCTGTGGTTTCATACCAAGGCTTTTCAATACCGACTAAGTAATCATCAATAATCGATTTCACAATGAGTGGAGCGATTAAACCTAGTAATTGAACCACTAACATCGCAGAAACTGTCAGTGTTAATAAACCTTTATAGGGAATGATGTATCGCCAAACTTTTTTAATGGTTTTGAACATATCTTTAATCCTCAAGACCTGTCAGTTGTGTAATGTATTGACGCTTATACCAACCATCCTCACGAATTAAGGATTCGTGTGTGCCGCGTTGACTGATTTCGCCTTGTTCTAAAACAAGAATGAAATCAGCTTCCTGGATTGCGGAAAAACGGTGCGTCACAATAATATTGGTTTTTCCTTTTCTTAAATCTTTAAGGTGTTGTACGATCGTTCGTTCCGTTTTCATATCAACTGCACTTAATGAATCATCAAGAATTAAAATTTGTGGATCCTTAATGAGGGCCCTAGCAATGGATAATCGTTGCTTTTGGCCACCTGATAAATTAACACCTGTTTCACCCATCATCGTTTGTAAGCCAGATTGTAAGTAAGGTAAATCTTTTTCGAAGTCTGCCATTTTTACTGCGCTCTTTACGACTTCCTCAGAAGCATTGGGTTTACCAATTTTAATATTTTCTTCCACGGGTAATTTAAAAAGGATGTGGGATTGTGGCACATAACCAACCATTTGCCGTATATCTTCAATTTTAAACCGTTCAATTGGGGTATTATCGATTAATACCGAACCTTTCGAAACATTAAACTCACGAAGGAGTTGGCGAATCAAAGTTGATTTTCCTGCTCCTGTAGGGCCAACAATGCCAATCGTTTGACCCTTTTGAATACTAAAAGAAATATTTTTAATCACAGGTTGCTTATCAAAAGGATATTGGAAGGTGACACCTTTAAAATCAATGGTTTGGAAATCTAGAATCGCTTGAGAAGAAGAACTATCATGAACCACAGGTTGGTGCTTCATCACTTCTTCCATTCGATCAATGGCAATCGTCGCTTGATTGAGTTGAGCAAAAATACCGGAGATAGAGATAAAAGGACCAAACAGCATTCCAATATAAGTGACAAAGGTTATTAATCCACCCAAAGACATCATTTGTTGAATAATGAAGTAGGTGCCGAATGCGAATGCCAATGTATAAGCGATGCCGTATATCACTTCAAATAAAGGGTTAAACCAGTTTTCAAATTTAACAATATAACGCCAAGACTCAATATCGTTTGTAATTTCTTGATGTTGTTTTTTCAAATCAATATCTTCTTGAACATAAGCACGTATTGCTTTTTGGCCTTCAACAGATTCCAGCATTTTTTCTGTAAAGGCGGCATAAATATCTCGGTGTTTTTTAAAGTATTGGCGCTTTCCTTCACGAACAATATTTAAAATGGTTAAACCTATCGGCATGATGATGACAGAAATGAGGGTGAGTTGCCAACTAATCGTCACCATCATGAGTGTTAGTGTGATCAAGATAAAACCGATGTTAAAGACGAGTCCTTCTAATAAACCTGTCGCGGATTGAATGATTGAATCTAAATCCCCTGTTACACGTGATATGAGATCGCCCTTTTGATATTTTTCATAAAAGCTTGAGTCCATGTTAAACAAATGACCGAGATATTTTTTTCGCATCGTATGGGCAAGTTGTTGAGACTTTCTAACCGTTGTGAAGTTATACAAATAACTTAAACCATATCGAACAACAGGAAATGCGATAAGGGATCCACCTAAGAACAATAAGGATTGATTTGTTAAACCACCCGAGATGATGGTGTCGATGGATAAACCTAACAACCATCCAGGAATAAGAGCGAACAACGCAATGCTAACTAATAAGAAAAACATGAATACATACGTTTTCCATTCTTGCTTTACATACCAACCAATATGTCTCAATAATTTGTTCATGTTTTAAGTTTTAACCAAAGCAATTATACTCCTATTAAATTGCGTTTGTATCGATAATGGATAGGCTATTAGTCTTTATTCAATTAGGGAAATACAAGTGATAAAATAAACTAATGACCAAAACCAAAACCAAAGCATTTATAACTGAAAAAGACCATGTCGTAACGAAGTATCACGCTAATGGAAAAACGATCTGGTCCAAAGGTAAAATCATCAATGGTTTACCTGAAGGATATTGGCAGTGGTATCGCATTGATCAAACCATCAAGCGCTCAGGGCACTTTTTAAAAGGGGAACCAGTCGGTGAATGGATCACCTATGATTCAAAAGGGAAACCTTATAAAATTACTAAGGATAGAGGAAATAAACATGGAAAAAAATAAAACAATTACGAAAGAAGAGTTAATAAAGATTTTAGAAAAAAGATTTGAGGCATTTCCGCATCGTCATCAAGGTGTGACTTGGAAGCAAGTCGAGGACCGTCTCAAAAACCAACCTAAAAAATTAGATGCGCTTTTACAAATGGAACTAACAGATGGTGAGCCTGATGTGGTTTCTAGAGATAACAAAACAGGTGTTTTAACCTTTATGGATTGCGTTCAACAAAGTCCAAAAGCAAGACGAAGCGTTTGTTATGACCAAGCTGCATGGGATGACAGAAAAGAGTTTAAACCCAAGGCTGGTAATGCAGTCAGTTTGGCTAACGCCATGGGAACTACCTTATTAAATGAAGAACAATATTTATTTTTACAATCATTACAAGATGTCGATACCACAACGTCATCTTGGATTTTAACAACCAAAGATATTCGATCCAAAGGTGGAGCTTTGTTTGGTGATAAGCGTTTTGGAAGAGC
>JBDLRZ010000010.1:0-3589 GCA_039799785.1 Bacillota bacterium
AACGCCACAGAGCTTGATATGCCTGTGAACGAAGTCATCGTCTCCTAATTTAAATCGCGGTGGTTGATAAAAGACTCATACGTAGCGATACGATGTTCTGGTAAAGCCACGGAAACATAAATCGCATCATCTTCATAATCTGTTTCGAGTAAAATACCATCTTTTCTTAGTTGATCTAACAAATCCTGATTGGCATAAGGAATTTTGAGTTCTAAAGGATGGTAATCTTGCAAGATATATTCTGAAATTTTCATCATCAACTGAGGCATACCTAATCCTCTTAAAGCTGAAATCTTGACATGATTCACTGGTAAATCCCCTTGAGGTTTGCGAATGATATCCATTTTATTTAAGACGTATAAGACAGGAATATTTTTGACGCCTAAAGATTCTAGAACATCATCAGCCACATTCATCAGTGTCAAAAATTCAGGATCGGAAATATCAACGACATGAAGAATTAAATCTGCTTCTTTAACTTCTTCAAGTGTTGATTTAAATGCTTCAATTAAATGATGTGGTAATCGACGAACAAATCCTACCGTATCAACGGCAATGAACTTGATTAAATTTGGCAAACTGATCAATCTTGATGAAGTTTCCAAAGTTGCAAACACCATATCTTTTTCTAGAACTTTCTTTTGTTGAGAACGGTGGGCTAATGTAAGAAATTGGTTCATCAAAGCCGATTTGCCAGCGTTGGTATAACCTACAATCGCAATCGTGAATAAATGGTTATCTTTTCGTTGTAATCGTTGAACTCTTCTTTTCTCGGTTAAAGTCACAAGTTCTTTTCGATATTTGATGACACTATTGCGAAGGGCTCTTTTATCTTTTTCTAATTTGGTTTCACCCGTTCCCTTGTTAGCTTTGCCACCGGAACGTTGGCGGTCATAATTCGCATCATGATCAATCAAGCGTGGCAGCATATACGTCGCTTTTGCTACCGCCACTTGTAATTTAGCTTCTTTGGTTTTCGCGCGTGTTTCAAAGATTTGTAAAATTAACATCGTTCGATCAACAATTTTAACTTCAAGGGCTTTTTCTAAATTTCGAATGTGAACGGGGGATAATTCAGCATCAAAGATGGCAGTCTCTGCTCCGGTTTCTTCAAGAATGGCTTTGATTTCAAAGACTTTACCCGCGCCTAAATAATAGTTATTCGTAGGAGCATCTAAATTTTGAGTTACTTTTCTCAAGACGTAATAGTCGCATGCAAGCGCTAAATTATCCAGTTCTTCAAAGGCTTGGGCAAAGTCGTGAAAGCCTGGAAGTTTCACACCGATGATAATCGCAGATTTTTTATTTGGCATACTTATATTTTAACCGATTTAAGCTTTGTAAGTATTATACTAACATTCCTATTTTTGAATTCGTTATAATCCAAGAGATAGAGGAAAGCATATGGACACACTCAAAGCCGTTTTATCTCGGACATCCATTCGAGAATACGACCCAAATGTCAAAATTGATGAAGCAACCTTATTAAAGATTTTAGAAGAATCCACATCTGCGCCTAGCAGCTGGAACTTACAACCTTGGCGATTTGTCTTAATCCACTCTGCAGAGATGAAAGCTAAACTTCGTCCTTTTATGATGTTTAATACCCCACAAATCGATACGGGTGCAGCCTTGATTTTAATCTTAAATGATTTAGATCGTTATGCGATGTTCCCGATGATGAATAAAATGGAACTCGATGCAGGAATGATTACCGAAGAACACTTTAAAGTTAGAAATCAAAAAGCCGAACAAGCAAGAGCAACGCGTACCAAAGAATCCCTAGACCGTGAAGGTTTATTGGATTGCGGTATGGTGTCTCAAAACTTGATGATTATTGCCCGCGCGTATGGTTATGATACGTGCCCCATGGGTGGATTTGATCGGGATAATTTTATGAAAGTTCTTGAAATTGATGCGAATCGTTATAAACCAGTTGTCTTAATTTCCATTGGTAAAAAAGCCAAAGACGCCAAACGTACATTACGTTTTCCCATTCGTTCCATTACCACGATTAAATAATTGAATTACGATTGATAAGCTTGATCAATCAACGGTTTTACTTTTTCGCCAAACAATTGAATGGTTTGCATTACTAAATCATGTTCCATATATCCAACCGGAACGTGTAAGGTGAAACGATCAATCCCCATTGCCTTTGAGAAGGTGATGATTTTTTTTGCCACCACTTCAGGGGTTCCTGCATACAAGGCACCATCGGGTTGTAAAGACGCTTTTAAACTGGCTTTGGTGTACGGAGCCCATCCACGTTCTTTGCCAATTTGATTCATCACACTGGCCATGGAATCAAATAATGCGTTTTCTAAATGCGATACATCCTCTGTTATAAATCCATGTGAATGAACCGCGATAAATGGCGCATGTTTATGTTTCCAACGTTGTAGATATAAATCCACATAAGGTTTAAAGCGAATCGGTTGTCCACCGATAATGGCGAGGAATAAAGGAATACCTGCAATCGCAGCGTTTAAAACGGATTCAGGACTACCACCGACACCACGAGCAATCATCAACGGATATTGGGTTCTCGGATACACACCTAATTGATCCATCGAAGGACGATGTTTACCTTGATGCGTCACTATTTCTTGATCGCGTATCTTCAATAAGAGATTTAATTTTTCTTCAAATAATGCATCGTAGTCATTGAGGTCATAACCAAATAATGGATACGATTCAATAAAGCTACCACGGCCTGCTGTGATTTCAGCACGGCCATGAGAAAGGGCGTTTAACGTTGCAAATTGTTGATAAATTCTCACCGGATCATCACTACTTAACACGGTCACAGCACTGCCTAATTTGATGGTCTTGGTGACAGAGGCAGCCGCAGCTAAAATCACCGCAGGAGCACTCGCTGCAAATTCTTTCCGGTGATGTTCGCCAACACCGTAATAATCTAAGCCAACTTTTTCCGCTAGTTTAACTTCTTCAATAATTTGTTGTAACCGTAAATCTTGAGAAATGACTTTACCAGTTTTAGGGTTGGGTAAGGTTTCGGCAAACGTTGTAATTCCTAATTGCAATCTTGTTTTTTTCATCCTTTCTATCTTACCTAAGCATGGAGCATTACTCAATGTTTATGAATTCTTTAACATTTGAAATCTATGTTTTTTTGTATAATGAATTTATATGAAAAAAGCTATCTTTCCATCCTTCATCACTTTTTTAATAATCCTCACGGCATGTGGAGGTAATAATACGTCTTCTTCAAGTAGTGTAAGTTCTTCCTTGCCTCCTATTAGTATCAATCCTAATTATGAGTCAACGATGACGTGGGCAAAAGAAGAAAACCTTTATATTCATTACAATCGCAGTAAAGAAAATCAACAAGCGGCTCCAGCTGATTACGCTAACTGGGGTATTTGGATTTGGCAAAAAGCACCGTTAGATTTACCTGGTGTCTTAATCGATTGGTCTTTTTATGATGAATCAGGTGCGATTGCCGAAATTGATTTTTCCAAAGTCACAACTTCTAATATCGGTAAATTAATCACCAATGATCAAACGTGGGAAGATATCACGCGAATTGGTTTCTTAATCGTAAACAAACCGAGTATGGCCAATG
>JBDLRZ010000011.1:0-3039 GCA_039799785.1 Bacillota bacterium
GTTGTGTTTCCTCCGTTACCTGGATTCGCTAATAATACGGTTCCAGTAACGACGGTAGCACCACCACCTAATAATAAAAGTAGAAGTGGTAATTTCTTTTTGTCTGTGACGAATGCGATCAATTTGTTTACGATTGATTCTTTTTGTTGATTGGCCATTAAAAAAGCCTCCTTTTTTTAAACAACTTTAAAACTATAAATGAAATTCAAAAATATCTCAAGAATACTTAATATATATAAACTATTTTATGGTTTAACTTGGTATAATCCTAAAATAATTGAGATTAAAGCCTTCTCTTAACGCTGTGAGACGGAGTGTGTTAAGTCCTTCATTTAAGGTGAAAGCGTCACTGGTCACGGTTTGCCAAGATTGCCATCCCCCGGTGATGGGTAAATCCATTACCGTTTTAGATTGTTGATTTGCAGTCAATTGAATTTGTCCACTAGCGGTATTGCCTGCAACGCGAAGCTCTAATCGATAACTCCCTTGGTTAGGAATTTGTAATCCATATTCTAGATAATCACCAACATTAAACCATCCTGCATTATCGCCACCGCCTATATCCGTTGTAGATTCAAATCTTACACCTTCTTGGGCTAGATAGGCTTCGGCTTCAATGCGATCACCGACGGTTGCATATCCTCCTGTTGTTGCAGAGAAGACAACTGGAGTGGATAGATTGTTGTTAAAGTCGATCGCGGTAATTTGAATATCGTAGGTCATATCCGGTAATAAGTTAGCGAGATAAACAGCAGGCACTGATGTCCTTGACCGAATAACACCATTCATTCTCACAATATATTCTTTCACCATGCGGTTATCTTGAGACGGATCCCAAGAAAGTGCCACACTACTAGGTGTCGCTTTTTCTAAGACGACATTTTGAACAGCGGTCGGTTCCATCGTGTCATTGTCGCCATAAGCTTTTTGATAGACGCGAACATAATCCACAATCATCGAGGTTGGGAATATATTCGTATCCACACCTTGGACACCACCCCAGTTGCCACCGACGGCAATATTAAAGATGAAGTGAAAGTCTTGATCAAAAGGCCATGCTAAATGGCTTGGACCATCTTGAATATCGTTCACATCAAAGGCAAACGTCGCATATTGTGTTTCATTGATGTAAGCACGAATGACTCCGGGCTCCCATTCAATCGCATAAGTATGATAGTTATCAAAGACATTGGTTAAGGTTAAGCTTTCACCAACTTGGGTGCCCCGTGAATGGTTATAGGTTTCGGTATGAATGGTTGCATGCACCACATTCGGATCATATCCAACGTGTTCCATGATATCGATTTCACCACTGGTGGGCCATCCGCCATAGACCCAATCGGTGGGTAACATCCAAATGGCAGGCCAAGTGCCTCGACCAGAAGGTAGTTTTGCTTTCGCTTCCATGCGTCCGTATAGGAAATCACCTTTGTTTTTGGTCACCAAACGTGCTGAACTGTATTCACGGTTTTGAATGGTTTCTTTTCGAGCGGTGATGGTTAAGTTGCCGTTTGAAACGTTTGCATTGTCCAAATCTGCATTAGTGTAATATTGGAGTTCGTTATTGCCCCAACCACCACCACCGACGTCATAACTCCACTTTTCGGGATTGGGAAGGCCTTCATAATCAAATTCATCAGACCATACCAAATTCCAATTTAATAATTCAGGTTCAATCGAAGTGGTTTCTTGACTCGTTGTTATCGAAGTATCTATAGAAGTGGGTTCACTTGACGATGAGTTCGTGGGGAAATCACAACCTACCATCGAAACGGCTAATAACAAGAATGAAATTGCGGTTTTTTTATTCATGCATTCATTATAACAAAATGAAAAATTCATTCTTGTCTTTCATGAAAACGAAAACGGAGTGTGCCTCCGTTTTTTTAAAGAATTGAGAGGCTAAGTTTCTTTAGCAAGTCAGGAATGTTTGTTGCCGCAATATCGTAAACGATATGGAGTTTGACACCTTCATATTGATGAGAAATCATGTTTCTTAATCCAATCATGCTTGGCCAATGGATTGAAGGGAATTGTTGTTTGGTCTTCAACGTGAGCTTTTTTGCCGTCTCACCAATCTGTTCAAGGTTGAGCATGACCGCATCTACTTTTTGGTCGTCCTTTAAAAACTCATTTACGTTTTGAACTCCGCTCATATAGGTGTTGATTTTCACACAATAGGTTTTGATTCTTTCTAGATAGTTTCTATCTTTCATAGATGGTGATGCCGGTATCCTCTATTTCTAAATAGGTGGGCGATTTCGTATCTAACGTTAATTGGCTAAACAAATCCACTTTTTTCTTTAATGCATGCCGAAGTTTCTCTGCAAATGCAAAATAAGCTATACCAGAAAGATTAGAAACCATATAGAGGTCAAGATCGCTTTTTGGATTGGCTCGGCCCTTAGCATACGAACCAAATAAAATGATTTTCTTCACTTGGTGCTGGAATGCGACTGAAGACACGATTCTTTTAATCGAAAGGAAAGACAAGATTCCCTTTGTTTCATTTATGTTGGTTTGATGCTCAATCGCATCTCTAAGAATGCGGTCAATCATTAAATTTAGTGTCCATTCGCTTGGTTTCCTGACATTTTGTTCCCAGTTTTGCAATGTGTTTAAAGGAATTCCGATGAGATTTGCAATATCTTGTTGAGAATACTTTAAGTTTTTTCGAATGTGTTTAAGATTATGATTCATGATTTTACTCCGATAATTGATTATACCCCATTGGGGTATTAATAGTGGACCGGAAGTTTATGGATGATGCAAATCAAGTGGGATTCGTTTCACCGACTTAGTTAAAAGAAGACTTATTTCAATAGGAAAAACCGAAGCATCATGCATCTCTGATAACGGAGGATTAGTCCGTGTTATGAATTTAAGATTGTTCTGTACTTAATTGTTTGAAATTCTATCTTGTTTATAAGAATCTCACCTATAGACATTGTTATGAATATATGTATATAAAATTTTTATGTAGTATATATTCTTAAAATGTAGTATATTAGATTTATGAATGAAACAAAATCTGAAAAA
>JBDLRZ010000012.1:0-2993 GCA_039799785.1 Bacillota bacterium
AGATAACTAAACCAAACGTTTTTGAATTCAACTTTGCCTTTGAAGGATTGAAGTTCTATTGCATTTGGCTGATCCACAACATCGGGTTTGGTATCCAAGACATCAAAGATTTTTTCCGCACTTGCAAAACTACTTTGTAAGGTATTCAATTGTTCAGAAATTTGTTGAATCGGTTCAAAGAATTGACCGACATACACATAGAAGGAAACAAACAGTCCCACCGTAATCGCACCTTCAAGAACGGATTGAACCCCAACAAAAATAGCAATAAGGGTCGCCATCATCGAAATAAAGTAAAGACTCGGACGATAGATTGCAAAGGTATACATTTCCTTTAATGAACTTTGTTTGAGTTGTTGGTTGATGGTGCTAAACGATTGTTTGATTTTCTTTTCTTGATTGAAGACTTGCACCACTTTCATCCCAGAAATATGTTCAGAAAGAAAAGCGTTGATTTCAGAGACTTTATTTCTCACTTCACGATACGCACCGCGAGAAGCTTTACGATAGATTTGAGAAGAAATTAGAATCAGTGGTATCACCGATAAAGTCAAAAGTGTCATCAATGGATGAATCGCAAATAGGATGCCGCCAATGATCAGCATCGTTAGACCACTACGAATGACATTGATCAGCGTATTCGTAAACATATCCGATATGTTCGCTGGATCATTCGTCGCTCTAGTGACTAACTTACCAACGGGCAATTGATTGATTTGTCCGATGGATAAGGTATTGATATGGTCATACACTTGATGACGAATTTCATGGGTAATCTTTTGTCCGACTTTTTGTAACATGATGTTTTGTAAATACGACACATAAGTTGATAGACCTGAAGTAATCAATAAGACAACGGTGCCAGTGCCAACGATCCATAATTTATCTTCTAAACTTAAGAGTGGATTTTGCATCTGATCAATCGCTAATCCGGATGCAAGGGGAAGAATCATCCCTGTAAAGGTACCAAACACCATTAAGATAAAGGCAAGGATAAACGTTCTTAAATGCGGTTTTAAGTAGGTAAAAAACCGCGCGATAACCTTGCGATCTTGACGTGATTCGTAATGTTCAGCAAAATCACGCATGCTTGGTTTCTCCTACGAGAGTTTCTAAGGTTTGTAAACGAACCATCTCTTGATACAGTGGACTGGTTTTCATTAATTCATCATGGGTTCCGATGCCAACCAATTGGCCTTGATCAAGAAGGATAATCTTATCTAGTTTTTTGACCGTGGAAATTCGGTGGGCAACCATGATCGTGGTTTGACCTTTGCGAATGGTTTTTAAATTACGAATAATTGCTTCTTCGGTTTTGGTATCCACTGCAGAGACGGAGTCATCTAAAATTAAGATCGCTGGCTTCTTTGCAAGGGCTCTTGCAATCGATAAACGTTGTTTTTGGCCACCCGATACGGTGACGCCCCGTTCACCTAAAATCGTTTGATAACCATCTTTAAATTCAACAATATTATCGTGAACATCGGCAAGTTTAGCGACGGATTGAATATCTTCGGGATTGCTTTGATTGAGTCCGAAACTAATGTTATTAGCAATGGTGTCTGAGAATAAGAAGTTATCTTGAGGAACATAACCAATCGCCTTTCTTAAACTATCCATGGAAAGGTCTAAGGAATCGACGCCATCGAACAGAAGCATGCCTGGTTTCACATCATACAAATGAAGTAGAAGTTCAACTAAACTTGATTTACCGCTTCCAGTTCGTCCAAGAATCCCAACCATTTCTCCAGGTTTAATTTCAAAGCTAAGATCTTTTAAAACTGGATCTTTACCATCAGGATACGTAAACGTTAAATGCTTGAAGGTGATGCCACCTTTTAAGTTTTCTTTTTGAATTGGGTTCTTTGGTTGCTTCAATAAAGAGACGGTGGACAATAATTTTTCAACACGTTTTGCAGAGGCTTGCGCCTGGGCGTTGATATTCAAGAAACTTGCAATCGCAAAGACTGGCCAAAGTAAGGTAAAGAAATAACTTATGTATTCGGTTAATTCACCACTGCTTAAATTACCAAAAGCAATCAAGGCAGAACCAAAGGCAATGATGGCAAGAATCACTAACGTAATCATCGTATCGATTAAAACGTTGACCAGGGTGTTGTATCGAATATTGTCCATGGATTTACGGTACACATCATTCGATTTGTTGAAGAAGAATATCGATTGTGCAGCTTCTCTAACATAAGCTTTGATCACCGTCATTCCGGAAAAGGATTCTTGGGTGAAGTCAGATAATTGTTCAAAGGATTCACTTCTTGCTTTTGCTTTGGCTTCAATTTTCTTTTCGATGAAAAAGACGAGGACGCCCATCAAGGCAATGGGAATAAAGGAAATCAACGTCATCCAAAACTGTAAGGAAAACATTCTTACCAAAATAAAAGTCCCTAAAACAAATCCATCCACGAGCATGAGAATACCCATGCTATACACTTCGCGAATGACATTCATGTCTTGGGTGAAGTATGCCATCAAACCACCGACTTTGTGATTCGCGTAGAAACTTTGATCTAAGTCTGTGATGTGGTTAAAAAGGTTGCCTCTTACATCTGCCGCGATTTTATGAGCGGTGCCATAAAAAAAATGCCGCCATAAAAAACGACCGACCGTCATACCTAATACGATGGTGAAGATATGCAAAAATGGATTTGTTAAATCACCAATGGAAGATAACGTTTGGTTTTCTACACCATCAATAATGGTTTTAATGATGCGTGGAATATCGAGTTGAAACCAGTCTACGGCAACTAGAATGATGAATCCAAAAAGAAATGACCAACCATATTTAATGTAGTAATGACGGAAATGTTTTAAAAAAATCACGTGAGGTTACCGTTAAGTATTATAAAGCATTTCAAACGCATTGCTCTTGAATGTAAGTTGAAAAGAAAAAAATAGACATTCAGTCTATTTTTATACAAAAATTAGGTTTTATGTTATGGCAAAGGGTCAACTTTAGTAGGTTTTTGATCTTTGAC
>JBDLRZ010000013.1:0-73186 GCA_039799785.1 Bacillota bacterium
GGGGTGATGTTAGGCAACACCCTAGGCGAGGGCAAAGTAGAAGAAGCTAAAATCCTTTCTAAAAAATTATTATGGATGGGAATTATGATTGCTTTGAGTTTAGGTTTTATCATGTTTTGGTTAGCGCCATTGATTCCTCAATTGTGGACAACGGTATCCCAAGAACAAAAAAATATGGCAACTGAAATCCTAAGAATCTATATGTTTTTCTTACCCTTCTTTAGTATTGCGAATGTGACTTACCATACCTTACGGTCTGGAGGAAAAACCTCTCAAGCTTTATTACTCGATGGGATGGTGATGTGGTTAGGAACTGTTCCATTAGCATGGACACTCGCCCTTCTTACCGATGTCCCCCTCGTGTGGATGTGGTCTATTGTTCAAGGAATTGATCTATTAAAAGCAAGCTTTGGCATCTATCTTGTTAGACGTTATGATTGGGCAAAAAATCTAACGAATCCATTTGCAAAATCGACCGATGTTGCCACCCTTTCAAATTGAATTCAAGGCGTTGGTTTGCTATCATTAAATCTTGCGGACACTTAGCTCAGCTGGGAGAGCGTTTCCTTCACACGGAAGAGGTCACAGGTTCGATCCCTGTAGTGTCCACCAGATGCCGTCATAGCTCAATTGGCAGAGCAATTGATTTGTAATCAATAGGTTGTAGGTTCGAGTCCTATTGACGGCACCACGTTGCCTATCCGGGGATATGGCGAAATTGGCAGACGCGTTGGACTTAGAATCCAATGGGCAACCGTGCAGGTTCAAATCCTGTTATCCCCACCAAGATGGAAATCCTTAACTTCATTATCATTGTAACTATCGCTATATTGATCATCATTTTTCTGATGATTTTTTTAATTTTGAAACTTGCATTCCAAAGACGTTTTGATGCACATCCTCAATTAAAATACTTTACCATCAAAGATTTTCCTGAATTCGATTTTGATGCGGTGGAATTTAAAAACAAACAAGGCATCACCCTTCGTGGCGGATTTTATTATGATGATCGCTTACAACCCCATCAAAAATTGATTGTGTTTTCTCAAGGCATCGGTCCTGGTCATCAAGCGTATACCCATCTGATTATGGAATTCGTGCGAAAAGGATTTATTGTTTTTGCATACGACAATATGGGTTGTGGTTTATCGGATGGAAAAACGATCAGAGGCATTCCTCAGGCGATTGATGATTTGCGATTTGCATTAATGTATCTTTCAAAAACGACCTATGCTTCTCTACCAATGTCAGTCATGGGTCACTCATGGGGAGCTTATGCTTCGATTCGCGCTGCAAAGATGGGCTTTCCAATTCAGCGAATTATAAGTATCGCTCCTTTTAATGATGTTTCTGAAATGTTAGGAAAATATATTTCTTGGATTCGGATATTCAAACCTATTGTCAAATTCATCACATGGTTAAGTTTTGGAGCGCTTGGTGTTTTATCCACCGAAACAATCCTTCATCAAACGAAAATTAAAACTCTGATTATTGCTGGTGAGAAAGATGATGACATTCCTTTAAAGGGTAACTATGAACAATTTATCAAACAAAAAAATCCATTCGTTACCATCTATCTAGCAAAAAGCCATCGCCACAATCCATATTTAAGCTTTCGTGCAGAAAACTATGTCATTGATACCATTCTTCAAGGGACCGTAAAAATGTCTGCTGAGAAAGATAAAACCAAAACCGACGCTTTTTTTAAAAGCTTGAATTATCAATGGGTTGGAGAACATGACGAAAAAATGATTGAACGGATTGAAAAGTTTTTAAAATAATCCTTTTATTTTTTTATTTTTCTATATAATGAATTTGAGGATAAAAAAATGGATGGAAAATCTTACTTTTTGAAGAAAAAACGGGGCGCAATTTATCTTGCCATTGCTGCAGCTTTATCGGGTCCATTCTTACTTTATTCAGAACAAAATGCTTATGCATTATCGTCAAGTGAAGCAAAAACTTCATCGATGACAAAAGTCATTACGATAGCAGAGAATGGCGATGTAAATTTCCAAGAAAGCTTAAATCGTTATTTTGCAACACAAGTTTTCTTCCAAGATATTTACTTTACTTCAGATCATGAAGATGTTCCAAAAGAAGTTTCGACCCCTGCATTTGATACAAATAGATTCTCAACTGAAATTTATAACTCAACTGATGAGCTCATCATTGCAAGTGAGGGTGAATATGAATTAGCCACATTCAATAGTAATCTAGTTTCACTTGGATATTCTTGGGATCCTAATAGTATGGATGAATTTGGGGATCCAATTGATCCGATTGATAATGAATCGGTTGCATGGTTCCATTATAACTCTGGAACTTGGGGAGATATTCGTATTGAAAATGACTATTGGATGAATGGTGTTGCTCTAAAATATGCTGACACTGCAGAATTCTTTTGGGTTGTTGCCTCTACCGATAATATGCTTACAGAAAACATTGATGTCAAAGTTGTCTTACCCGGTGTTAATTTAGACGTAGATTTAGTTAAGGCATATTTGAATGGTGCTTCTTTAGCTTCCATTCATCATATTGGTCTTAACGATCAAAACCAAACGTACGTCCACATCAAAGCGACCCGTCTTTATCCAAGTGAATATATCACGGTAAGAATTAATTTTCCTGCGGATCGATTAGTAATCGATGCTGCACAAGACCTAGCATATGGAAATGATGTCAGCGATTATCCAATTGCCAATGGTCAAGCCCATTTAACCAATGTACAGAATTATGAAGCAGAACGAGCGAACAACCGTTTACTTTATCAATTAGTTGATATGGTTGCGATTGGTTTATTTATTTTAATCCTCGCATTTGCAGCATGGAAAACACGAGACATTTATCTTAAGTTTGATAAAGAACATGCTACTGATTTCTATGGTGAATATTATCGTGAATTACCAGCTCAATATGGACCTGCTATTATGGGTTATCTCTATCGATTTAAAGAAGTGGCAAAAGATGACGTAACCGCCACATTAATGGATTTAATTCGACAAAAAGTAATTTTACTTGATGCAGGAACCGAATCCTTAACAGAAGAAAAAGCAAATTATGTGATGAAGTTAAATAAAGAAGTTGATCAAAATAAATTATTACCGCATGAAAAACAACTCATTTCCTGGTTCTTTGGATTAGTTGCGGGTGGTGATACCTTATCCTTAAATCAATTAGAAAACTTCACCAAGAAGGAAAATCAAGCCATTCGCTACTTAAGTGAAAACCAATCCTTTAATCGTGCAGTTGTGGTTGCAGCTCAAAATGAAAAATTCTTCGATGACGTGAAAGCACCAGCACAAAAAAATGGTGCTATTTTAGGTTTAACAGTTTTAATTGGTATCGGATTTTTTGTAACTAGATTAATGCTAGGATTAGGAACATATACAGGAATCATCGGTGGGATTGTATTTGGTATATCAATTGTAATAGGTGCTTATTTAAATTCCATTGAAAGAAGATCTATAAAAGGTAATGAAGATTTTGTTCGCTGGAAAGCATTTGAAAAATTCCTGAAAGAATTTACCAACATTAAAGATTATCCGATGCCAGGTATGACCATTTGGGAACACTACATGGTCTATGCAACTGCCTTTGGGATAGCAGATTTAGTTGAAAAACAAGTTCGCTTTAAATATCAACAACTCAATCAAATGGACCAATTAAATCGTTCACCATATTTCCGTTATCCTGGTTTTTATCGATATTACAATCGTTCCATGCAACGTTCCTTTGTTTCCGCACAAAGTACGATTGCAGCTGCCAATGCTCAACGTAATAATTCAGCGGGTCGAGGTGGTGGTCGATTTGGTGGGGGCGGTGGTTTCCGTGGCGGCGGTGGTAGCGGCGTCAGAATTCGCTAAATTAATAAATTATTGTTTGCTTTTATTTCAAAGATGTTAAGATATTTTTAAGGAGAAAAAAATGGAAATATTATTGATTGTATTAGCAGTTGTTGTCTTAGGTGGTTTTTGGGTGATTGGCGTTTATAACACGCTTGTTCAATCCCGAAACAAGGTAAAAAATTCTTGGTCACAAATTGATGTTCAATTAAAACGTCGATTTGATTTAATCCCAAACATCGTGGAAACGGTCAAAGGATATGCAAAGCAAGAAAAAGACATCTTTATGCAGTTCGCGGATGCTCGCAAAATGTATGACAAAGGTTCACAAGGCGGTAACGTTGGTGAAATGGCGCAAGCAAACAGCATGCTTGGTCAAACCCTTGGTCGTTTAGCAGTGGTCGTTGAACAATATCCAGTTTTAAAAGCTGACCAAGGTTTCTTAAAACTTCAAGATACCTTAAAGGAAACCGAAGATAAGATTTCCTTTACCCGTCAATTTTACAACGATGTTGTTTTATCTTATAACAATCGTCGTGAAGTGTTCCCTTCTAATTTAATTGCAGGCGTCTTTAAATTCAAGGAAGCTGAACTCTTCAAATTAGATGATGTTGCTGAAAGAAAAGCCGTCAAAGTATCATTCTAAATAAGTGATTTAAACAAAACCCTTCTCCATTCTGAAGGGTTTTTTCTTTGTGATAAAATAAAGCAATGAATCCAATCTTATTCAAAAAACCCAATACATTGCTATATCGAATTGAAAAGCTCTTTTGGACACTATGGGATAAAGCTTTTGTTCGTTTTCTTATCGTTGGTGGTCTTAATACAGTCTTAGGTTACCTTACGACGCTATTGTTAAGATATACGCTATTTATCGATCAGCCTAAATGGATTGTCATTCAATCCTTGATTGAATTTGACGCCGCAAATACGGTTATGTTTGTGTTATTATTTCCAGTTTCTTATTCATTACAAGCTTGGTTTGCATTTCGAACACAATGGACATGGAAAAGACTTTTCTTGTATCCTCTCACAAGCATTCCTAATTATTTAATTCAACAGGGTTGTATCTTTTTGTTTGAGGATCTAATTGGAATACAACCCGTGATTGCCTATGCATTGTCCGCGATATTACCAATCCCAATTATGTTTTTTGTGGTTCGTTTTTTTGTAACAAGTCAAAAGACTAAGGTTTCAACGTAGCGATTTGTTGATCAAACGTATCGATCTGCTGTTCGACTTTTAATTCGGCAAATTGATTCATATAAAGTTTATGATACGTTCCTTTTTTCAACATCAGTTCACGATGACTACCATCTTCGATGATGCGACCTTCTGACATCACTAAAATTCGATCTGCATCTACAATCGTCGATAAACGGTGGGCAATCACGATTGATGTTCGACCTTTGAGGGTTTTGGTAATCGCCTTTTGAATCATTGCTTCTGTTTCTGTATCAATTGAAGAAGTTGCTTCATCTAAAATCATGATCGTTGGATTACGAATGATGGCGCGGGCAAACGCGATGAGTTGTTTTTGACCCACAGAGAGGTCACTGCCACCATCTTTAAGGATCGTGTCATATCCTTGCGGTAAGGCGGAAATGAATTCATGAGCACCAACTGTCTTGCTTGCAGCGATCATCGCCTCATCACTTGCATCTAATTTTCCATATTTGATGTTTTTGCGAATCGTTCCTGAAAAGATAAAGGGCGTTTGTTGAACATATCCTAGGTGATGACGAAGCCAACCAACTGAACGCGTTCGATAATCATGCCCATCAATGAGGAGTTGCCCACTGGTTGGTTCATAAAATCTGCAAAGCAAATTAACGGTTGTAGATTTACCACTTCCTGTTTCTCCTACGATGGCAACTGTCTGACCTTGTGGGATCAATAAATTCATCGAGTGAATGATTTGGGTGCCAGGATTATAGGAAAACGATACATCTTTAAATTCAACTTGTCCTTTCATCTTTTCGTAGGCCGTAACATTTGGTTTAAGCAAGGTGCCATATGTTGCGATGACCTCAGGTGTGTCTGTAATCACAGGTTTCGTTTCAATCAAAGATAGAATTTTTTCCACGGATGATTGAGAGGACATTAATTCTGTGAATAGATCCACAAATTCTTGAATAGGGGTGTAAAGAGCAGAGACGAATCCAATGAATAGTACAAAGATGGATACATCGTACATGATGGTGTTAGAGAGCATGAGTGATGATCCAACAAAAATCACAATGGCTGTGGTGATCGTAGAAATGAGCGTAACAGAAGGATAAAAGAACGCTTGTGTTTTTGCAGTTTTCCAAGCTTTATCACGAATGTCTGTCACAATATCATTTGCTTCCTTTTGAACGTTATTTTCGATAGAAAGTGTTTTAATCGTTTTAGCACCAGCAATAACTTCAGCAAGCCATGCCACATATTTTGAAAATGCATTTCTCGCCGTTCTAGAAAGATTTAGAATTCTAAATTGGAAGTAAGGTGCGATAAAGATCATAATCGGAACGGTAGCCAATAAGACAAGCGACATTTGCCACGAAATAATAAACATTGTGATAAGGATGAAGATTAGTTCAAATGTAATCCATACGAAGCGAGTTATACCCCAAGAAATCATGTCTGAAATTTTACTTGTATCGGATTGCAGACGCGCAATCAACCAACCTGACGATGTTTTATCAAAATATGAGAATGAGAGCTTTTGAACCTGAGCAAATGCATCTTCTCGAATATGAATATACACTGACATTTCTAAATAGTTTGTTGTAAAAAATAATAAATAAATCGCAACTGCTCGAATAAGTATTCCAATCACAATGAGCGTAATATATTCAATGTAATTGAGTGAAAACTCAATTCCAAAAATGAGTGTTACATCAATCTGTAGATCCGTTAATAGATTACTTCCAATGGAACCTTGATTTTCTAAACTTGTTAAGGCGCGAATGATGCCCCGATTCAATAAAGGGATAAAACTACCGTCATGGAAGGTAATCAGAATCATCAAAAAAAACATAATTAAAAGTAGGCCATAACGTTTGAGTGCGTATTTAGCAATTTTTCCCCAACTGGAAAAATTTAACTTTTTAGATAATGCTTCTTCTTCGAATGAAAAACTCGCCATCGTTATACCATCCTCGTTTGAATTTCAAAAATTCGTTTATATAAACCTTCACGTTTGATCAATTCTTCATGCTTGCCGACTTCTGCAATCTTACCGTTATCTAAGACAATAATTTTGTCAGCATCCTTAGCTGTTGCTACGCGGTGAGTAATAATTAATGTTGTGGATTGTTCTTGTCGTTTCTTTAGGGCTGCTCGAATGTTCATATCGGTTTCGGTATCGACAGCAGATAATGAGTCATCAAACACTAAAATTGGGGCTTTGGAAATGATGGTTCTTGCAATCACGAGTCGTTGCTTTTGACCACCGGAAAGGGTCACACCTTTTTCACCAACACGTGTGTCATACCCATCCTTGAAATTAATAATGGATTTATGAATGTCTGCGATTTGGGCAGCTTTTTGGATATCCTCTGCTGTTGCATTACTATTGGCAATTTTCAAATTATTGATAATGGTTTTTGAAAATAAGAATGGTTCTTGAAGGACAGTGGCGATTTGCCGACGAATATGTTCCTTCGCAATGGTTTTTAATTCATGGCCATCAATTTGAATGGAACCAGCCGTGTAATCATATAAACGGGTCAATAAGTGAGAAAGGGTAGATTTTCCCGATCCTGTTTTGCCCATAATGGCAACCGTTTCACCAGGTTTAATGGATAGAGTGAAATCTTTAATGACGACTTCATCGCTATCGTCATAATTAAACGACATATTTTTAAACTCAATGGCACCTTGAAGAGATGGCCGTTGACCCGATTCAATATCTTCAAGAGGCTGATTGAGAATTGTATTCAGTCGATCAATCGACGCCATCGCTTGAGCAAGGTTAGATAAAGTCATTGCCACATCGCGAACCGGCCAGACCACTTGTCCGACAAATTGAAGTGCAACGACAAAGGTACCAACTGAAATATCACCACTTACGGCAAGGTAAACGCCAAAGGCAGAGGTCAATGCAATTTGTCCAAAAACTAAGATATCTGTGGACGAAAAAAAGAATGAACTCGTTAATCGCCATTTGATAAATTTTTTACGATAATCATTTAAATGGTCTTTAAAATCTTGTATTTCATAGGTTTCATTGTTAAATGCCTTCACCAAGCGAATACCAGAAAGTGTTTCTTCAATCTTTGCAGAGACTAAACCATCACTATCCTCTGTGACTTTAAAGAGCTTTCTGACGCGTTTAATTAATGCAAATGCATATAAAAACATAAACGGTAAAACGATTGTGCTCGATAACGCAATTTGCCAAGAAACCGTAAGTAGAATTGAAAATGCAATCGTCGTTAAAAAAATCGTGTAAACAATTGAATTTACTTGTCTAACTAGAAAGTTTTTAACAATATCCAGATCACGCGTACATGTTTGAATTAAGTCACCACTTTTATTCTTTTTGATATATGCATACGGAAGGCGTTCAATGTGATAAAAAAGGTCAAGCTGAATTTCTCTGCCTAAGTTCACATCCATCAATCCACGAATGATTAATCGAGAAAAAAACATCAAAGACCGTGATAGACCTAAAAAGATGATGAAGATGGAGAGCAACCAAATGTTTTGTGAAATGTAAACCTGGCCACCTAATAATTGAGTTAAAAATGAATCAATCGGACCCGAAGGAGCAACACCTTGTAAAGTGTCGACTAAAATTTTGGTGGTAAAGTTTGCGAGTAGTAAAAAAGTTAAAGCAAAAAATAGAATGAAAAATGATAGTAAATAACGTTTTCGATAACCTTTTGTAAATCGATATAAAAGCTTTAAATACTTCATGTTTTATAAACCGTATTTCATTATACAACTTTCCGTTTTTTTGTGTTAAAAAGTGCCTAATTTAGCGTTAAAACCACTTAACTTCAGTTTCTTTAATCCTAGTTGACTATGTTATAATTACAACGGTCTTTATAGACATAATTGATTGTATGAACACAAACCCCACCACACCTGAAACCACACCGATCAAAGCTTCATCCACCAAGAAGTATCGTATCAATATTTTTATCATATTCTTTGTAGCCATAGGCTTCACTGGATTCACTCTATTTACAGATGGAAATTTAGACGCTGTTATTCAAGCATTTTCAGAGGCTAATCTTTGGGTCATTGGCTTAATCTTGCTCGTCATGGCAATGAATATATTTTTTGAAGCCATTATTCTCTTTATTCTTGCTAGGCTTTATACCACACGTTATAACCTAAGAAGAGCCTTAAATATTCATTTTATTGGTGCTTTTTTCTCCCATATTACGCCTTCCTCAAGTGGAGGACAATTTGCCCAAGCATATGCTTTAAATAGACAAGGCATGGACATCGCGAATGCTGCTTCCATATTAGTGATGCATTTTCTGTTGTCGCAAATTGCCCAGGTCTTTTTTGGTGGTTTGGCGCTTATCTTTCGTTTTGAAAAATTCTTATCCATCACAGAAGCGGTTAATTTTGGTGAAATTAATATCCCCATCATCTACCTTTCTCTATTAGGTTTTATCATTAATTTTTTGGTGATCTTTTTCATCATCATTTTAGCGAAATCAAGATTTATACATCGTACGATTGTCAATAGTATTGTAGCTTTGTTAGGTAAGCTTAAATTAATAAAAAACGCTGAAGAAGTGAAAACGAATTTATCGGTTCAAATTGAAAACTTTAGAATTGAAAGTAAACGATTACAATCGAATACACCCGTGACAATGGTCCTTTTATTTCTTTTCTTCCTTAGATTAACGCTGACGTATTCCATTCCTTATCTTTCAGCTTTAGCGTTACCAACGATTGACTTGTCTCAAACCAATTTATTTGATGGTATTTTTATGACCGCATACCTTAATGTGATTATTTATTTTGCACCATTACCTGGATCGGTTGGCTTTTCAGAGTTCTTTTTTTCTTACTTATTTCAAAGCTTATTTGGTGGATATGCACAAACCATCGCTCCACAACTCATATGGCGAGGCGTTACATTCTATTTAACTTTAATTATTGGAGCGATTAGTGTGATTGCCTTTAATATCGGTAATAAAGATGCGAAGCTTACTCAAAATACGCAAACCTTTGTCGAATTGCAAAAATCGACGATTGAAATTCGTAGACAAACTGCTGAAATGATGTTTTCAACTGGTGAAATGTCTTCTGTAAAAATTCGCAATCGGTTTTCAAAAATGGCAAGGGATTTCTTTGGATTTAAACCCAAAAAAGTCGACCGTTATGGAAATGTTATTCATACGGACGAAATTGAAAAGAAGAAGTTGAAAGACAAATAACAATGAAAATTGCACTTTTCTCTGATACGTTTCCTCCCGAAATTAATGGTGTCTCCGTTAGTGTTGGTTTGCATCAAAAAGTTTTATCTAGTCAAGGTCATGACCTATTAGTGATTACCACCAATCCATTTGGTAAAGATACCAGCATTCAAACGGACATGATTCGCATTCCAGGTGTCGAATTAAAGAAACTCTACGGATATCGTATGTCCAGTTTTTTTAATGCCAAAGCATTTCAATATATAAGAAAATGGAAACCTGATGTGATCCATATTCATACCGATGCAGGCATCGGAATATTTGGAAAAATTTCTGCATTTTTTCTAAAAATCCCAACCGTTGTTACCTATCACACGATGTATGAAGACTATACGCACTATGCAGGATTTTTGAAAGGTTTAGCTTCTAGAGTTGTCAAACAATTTTCACGTTCCATAGCAGAACAATGCACCGAATTTATTTCACCCTCTTTAAAAACAAAAGAAAAAATACGAAGTTATGGAGTCGATCGCTATATTAATATTGTTCCCACTGGTATAGATTTTTCACGATTTGAACTAAAAAACCTTGATCAACAAAAAATCATGGAACTTCGACAAAAATGGACAAAGCCAGGTGAAAAAATTTTGTTATCCCTTGGAAGAGTTGCAAAAGAAAAAAGTATGGATGTCATTATTAAGGGATTTTCAAATTATCTCAAGAACCCTCATCCTCCAACAAAATTACTAATGGTAGGAGATGGCCCTGATCGTCGAGATCTTATTCAACTTGTTTCCGAACTTAAGTTAGAAAATGACGTTCAATTTGTTGGAGCTGTACCAATTCAAGACGTACCCTACTATTATCAATTAGCGGATGTGTTTGTATCGGCGAGTCTAACCGAGACACAGGGTTTAACATTTATGGAAGCCATGGTATCCAAGCGCATCGTGTTATGCAGGTATGATGAAAACCTAGCCTCCTTAATTCGCCATCAGCAAACTGGTTTCATTTTTGGTGATGCTGATGATTTTACTCGCCAACTCAATTCTATTTTTAATTTAGATGATGCTAAACGTCAATTGATGTTGAAGGAAATTGAAGAGGCTGTAAAACCTTACGCCATGACGACTTTTTATCAAAATTTAATTGAGGTATATCATCGTGCCATACGGCAATACTGGTAAGATCATTGAGACGATTACAACGAAAAGAAAACAAATTATTATCGCTTTTCTTTCAGGTGAAAACCTAACACTTTCAGTTGATCAATTTACGCAAGGCTATTATTACGTTGGTAAAGTTATCAGCCCAAAGGAATTTGAACAGATACATTCAGCAAGTCAAACTCAACCTTTTATTGAATATGGGTTTCGATTACTGTCAAAAGGTCGTTATACGGAATATCAAATTCGCGAAAAGTTATATAAGAAAAAAGCGATAAAACCACAAGTCGAAGAAGTCATTACTAGATTAAAGCAAGCCCATTTAATTGATGATCAAGCATTAATGAAAGATTGGGTTCATCATTTTCAACAAAAAGGTTATGGTGAACGCGCCATCAAAGAAAAACTCTTTGAGAAGAAATTTTCATCTTCTTTAATTCAAACCTTAGTTCTTGATCAAGATTTAGAAAAAGAAAAACTTGATGCTTTAACCATTCATTTAAACCAAAAATATAATCGTTTAAGTCAACGTTTAAAAGTTGACACGATCAAAAGGCGTTTACTTGAAAGAGGTTACGAACTAAAGTTAATTATGGTATCGATGTTAAAACTTCCTGAAGACGTTCCTGCATCTGAATTAAAGAATTTAGCAGATGATTTGAAAAAAGGTATGAGACTCTATGAAAGACGCTTTAGTGGATCCCAACTTCAAGAAAAACTAATTAACTTTCTACTAAGGAAGGGCTATAATTATTCCAATATCAAGCGATTATTAAAGGAGTCTCATCATGCCGAT
The DNA here is from genome assembly GCA_039799785.1 of Bacillota bacterium. Taxonomy (GTDB): domain Bacteria; phylum Bacillota_I; class Bacilli_A; order RFN20; family CAG-826; genus UBA970. Next base: position 12,176 of record JBDLRZ010000013.1, read on the forward strand.
TAAAGACTTTAAAGATGGCCAAGCAATCAAGCAAGCCTTTTTAGTGAATGCATTAAGCAAAGGTCTTACTGCATCTGGGCAACCTTATTTGACCATTACCCTTCAAGATAAAACTGGTCAAATCGAAGGCAAATTTTGGGATGTTAAACCCGAAATTGAATCTTTAATCGAAGTAGGATCCTTTTTACTATTGGATGGCGATGTTTCAGCCTATCGTCAAATGTTACAAGTTCGTATTAATTCCGTACAAAGACTTAATCCTGATTCTATTCGTCTTGAAGAATTTACGATGTCTGCACCAGTGCCTCTTAAACAACTAGAAGAAGAACTTGCCTCCACGATAAAAAAAATTAAAGATCCTGATTATGCATTACTGACCAAAACACTTATTGATCAGCACTATGATGCCTTCATTACCTATCCAGCTGCAGTCAGAAACCATCATGAATACACCTCTGGTCTTCTTTATCACACGTTATCAATGATCAAAGTTGCAGAATCATTAATGCCCTTATATCCTAAACTAAACACCGCTTTAATTTATGCTGCGATTCTTTTACATGATTTAGGTAAAACAGTTGAATTTACCGGTGCAGTCATTCCAAAATACAGTACTGAAGGAAAATTAATTGGTCATCTTCAGTTTATGGCTAGTAAAATTTATGCTCTAGGCGAAACGTTAAAGATTGATCGAGAAAAAGTCATGCTTCTTCAACATATTGTGCTTGCTCATCATGGAAAACCCGAATTCGGTAGTGCGGTCACACCATTAACAAAAGAAGCGATGTTTGTTCATATGGTGGATGATTTTGATGCAAAAATGACAATGGTTGATAAAGCGCTTGAACCGACGGAACCAGGACAATTTACCAATCGTATATTTGCCTTGGACGATCGAAGTTTTTATAAAGCAAAAAAATAATTATTTTAAGTTAATTCCGGATTTTAATTGATTTGCTAGAACAGGTAAATTGAGAAGGTTATGTTGATCATGTTTCAACATTTCAATTTTGAATCGATCATTTGCTTCGTACCTTGGAATAACGTGCACATGAAAATGTAAAACTGTTTGTCCTGCAGCTTGTAAAGCATTAGAAAGAATATTCACTCCCTTTGCATGTAGAACTTGAATTTGCGCTTGTCCAATTCGTTGCGCAACGTTCATGACAAGATTCATTTGTGCCTTTGGTGTATTTAAAAAATGATCGAAATGCGATTTTGGAAGAACAAGCGTATGCCCATTTGTTGTTTGATTAATATCTAAAAATGCAATAACGTCATTATCTTCATATACCTTATGGGCGGGAATCGTACCATTGATGATGTTACAGAAGAGACATTGCGTTGGCATATACTGCCTCCTTTTAAATAAAAATAAGGAGATTACTCTCCTTATTTTAACATGATTAATTTAGAACTAATTTATGCTTGCGATTCTTCATCATAAAGCGTTGGGAAGCTTTCCTTGAAGAAATCATAAATCGTTTGATCGTGGAATTTAAGGTCTGCTAATTGTAACCAGTGAAGATTACTCGCATTGATGCTGGCTTCACGCGCACCAAGAATCTTAGCAATTTCACTTGCAATCAATTCACGTTTTGCACCTTCATCGCTTTCAATCGCATCATAATTTGTTGTTGAAGTGGTAGAAGCATTCATTTTGGTTGTGTTAACCGCTTCTAAGATTTGAACGATGTAATAGGTTGTGCTATTCGCATCATAAAGTAAGAAGTTTCTCGCATCATTTTGTTGCGATGTTTGTGGAATTAAATAACTTACATCATTAATTTTACGTAAGAAATCGGATGTTTCTGGTGAGGCAACATTATCGGATTCATCATCAATACGATCGATTGCATTGGCAACACCAATATTGAAGACTCGGTCACGAATGGTTGCAGGTAATGAGCCTAAGCCACCATTTTTAATGTGCCATCCATCGGTTGTAAAATCACGTTCAATTAATTCATTTCGCTTAATCGCTAAACCAGTTTCAGGTGTGTATTGACCGTTTCCTGTGAATTCACTTTCAATCGTTTTATTGGTTAAAAGGGCATTTTCTGGAACAATTTGATTATAACGATCTAAAATTTCACCGTAGAGGTTTCTGAAGGTTCCTTCTCCAACAAGTCCAGCTGCATCTAATAATTCATATTCTGCAGATCCAGTTTCAAACACATAATTACGACCTTCAGCACCAGCGCTAGTATCAACACCACGCCATGCACGAGCTAGTAATTCTAAATCTGCAACGGTATTAACGTTTTCGTTGAGGATATATTCATCGATAAAGGTGTCCATTAAATATTTGACAGCTTCAGGGTATTCACTTGAAACTTTTAATGCGACATAGTTAACCTTACGAGCATAACTTCTTCCTAAAGAGGAATAATCTTCTTGAATAAGGTATTCTTCTGCTAATAATTCGCGGTAAACCTTAGGAAGTAAGTTTTCATTGATAAAGTTTTGATAGTATTCAATATGGATGGCTTCTTCAAGGACTTCACCAGAGAGAATAGCTTCCGTATTTCTTGCTGGGAAAATATAGTCCGTGACCCAAGGGTCATTCGCTTCTCTTGTTAAAGGATAAAGTTGTTTTTCAATTGAGAAGGCAAAGCGTTCTTCCGAGAATAAGTTTCTTGTTTCATATTGACCCGAGGCAACAAGGTTATACATTTTTTCATTGATACGACGTTGAATTTTTTCAACGACCGCTTGATCATCAGCGTCGGTCGAGGTTAATAAATCGCTATAAGCACCAATACGATCTTCGGCAATTAAATACATCACATCTTCTAAAGTGCGTTGGGTTAAATTGCCACCGTCACGAAGTGCATCATACACAACCGAATTAACATTCTTTTCTAACTCAGTCACTAAGCCATTAAGAATATTACCTTCATTATCAGTGGGTGAAACTGTAATGTCAGCACAACCGACTAAAAAGACTGCGGTTAAAGCAATCGCAGTAAATCTAACCTTATTGTTGAACATAGCAAACCCCTCCTTGGTTGAATAGGCCTTCATCGTTAGTTTGATAAGCATAGGCACAATCTGTATCAATGAGACGTTGTCTTTGGAATGCTTGATATTCAAGGAATTCAATATAGGTATTCCATGTATTGATTTCTTGGAGGTTTTGATCAAATGTCGAACTTCTGCGTGTTACGTCCATATAGTTAAGTACGGCGGATTCTAAATCTTCATCGATGAACGTAACTTCTTGTTCAGCAATGAGTTGTTCTAACATTCTAAAGTTGAAGAAGCGATCAAAATTGCGAATTTCATTCGTTACAGTTTCTGAACGAGTTTTGTAATTTGCAGTGGTCGTGACATTGAAATTGACGAATGTAACTAAATCTTGACCGTTAGAGGTTGGATAGTTTGGTGTTCCAGGAATTTCAGTCGTGTAATATTGTTCTAAACTCACACCGTTTTGAATATCAATTAAAGCAGAGCGTTCTACAACGATAAAGTGAATACCTTGATAACCACTATCACCGGATCCTGTACCAGCGCGAACTACTAAAATGACCTTACCGTTTTCATCGGTGAGTACGCGTTGGTTATTAAGTTCTGGAACATTTCTAAAGCCTTCATAAATATAATCACCACCACCGAGACTTTCGGGAGTTACAACTGAAATATTATGACGATTAAAATATTGATTAAAAATGACATTGCGTGGATAGTAAAGCGTGTCATTGTTGTTGACTGGGTTACCGTTAATGTCTTTGGTAACATTTGCAAATTGATCTAAAGAAACGAATGCATGGAATGGAATCGTGCCTAAGCCTAATTCTTCAAAATAATCGATAGCAGTTTGAGGAACATTTAATTCTTCACTTTTTTCAACAACTTCTGCATTTTGATTGAAGACAGCATCATAGGCATAAATACCTAATTTAAATTCATTAACAAAACTCGTAGCCTTAGACATAATGCCTAAGTCACCGAATTGTTCTTTTGAACCATCTTCACTCATTTCACGTGCAACTTCACCAAATGTTTCACCATTACGTTGGATGGCTAAACGATTGGCAACAGCAAATAATTTTTTGGATTCAGCTTCGGTAATTCGACCGTTATATAAGTCAGCACCTGCAGCTGAGACCTTCACCAAAATATGCTTCACATGGTATGGTAAACGTTCATTTAAGTATCCTGGGCCAAATTCATTTCCAGTGACAAAGCTTGATAAATTGTTATCAAAATAACGATCTTCAACTTCTTGTTTCATCGTGCGGTAAGCAAAATAATCTTTAAGTTCCTCTAAGTCTTCAACATTATAGGATTCTAAAAGCGTGTTTAATTCATCATTATAATTGGTGCCATTCGTTGAGGCATTATTTCTGGCTGTTTCTTTAACGCCATCCACACTAATGTCAGCTTTACGAAGAATTTCCGCCTTAAGAGCTTGACTTTCAGCATCTTCTTGATTGATTTGGTTACGAATCACTAATTCAGTGACCGCTTCAACAAATTTAGATACGCCAAATTCATTGTCTCGGTAATTACCAAAAAGTTGGTCGGCGGTGTAACCTGTCGCATTGCCGTCCTTATCTTTCATTGTAATTAAAAAACCGTCCGTATTTTCAGTGACTGGGTTGCTACATGCACTTAACGTGACGAGCGTGGCCAAGGCAAACGATGCGATGGCAAATTTCGTGCGATTCATTTATTCAGAATCCTCCTAGCAATAAAGCATAGTTATTTTATTATTTTATGAGGTTATATTCAACAAATATCTACTTTTTTATATTAAAAGTATCTGAATGTAATTTAAATCCCATAGAAATAGCAAGAATAACAGCAAAATTTACTATATCATATGGTTTGTGATATGAAGGTAAATAACTTAAAATATACCTTTGAAGGAGATAATTATGTCAAAATTAGAAATTAAAAATTTATGGGTGAAGGTTGCCGACATCCATATTTTAAAAGGTGTCAACCTAACTATACAAGATCATGAAACAGTTGCTTTACTTGGCCCGAATGGTCATGGTAAGTCAACGTTATTGTCTGCCATTATGGGTCATCCTAAATATGAAATTACAGAAGGAGAAATCCTTTTAGATGGCAAAAACGTCAGAGAAATGGAAGTTGATGAACGTTCCCGTGCTGGTTTATTTTTAGGTATGCAACATCCTTCTGAGGTTCCCGGCGTTATTAATTCTGATTTTTTAAAGGCTGCGATTAACGTTCGAAGAGAAAAACCAATCAATTTAGTTGAGTTGTATAAAAAGTTGGATGATGCTTCAAAACAAATGAAAATCCCAATGGAATTAAGCCACCGTCATTTAAACGAAGGTTTTTCAGGTGGAGAACGTAAAAGAAATGAAATACTTCAATTACTTTTGTTAAAACCAACAATCGCAATGTTAGATGAAATCGATTCGGGTTTAGATGTGGATGCTTTACAATCCGTTAGTGAAGCGATTAAGAAAATTCAACGTGAAACAAAGATGAGTTTTTTAATCATTTCTCACTATGCTAGACTCTTCCAAATGATTCAACCAACGAGAGTTGTTGTCATGATTAATGGACGAATCGCGGTCGAGGGCGGTCCAGAGGTCATTACAAAAGTCGATGGATCTGGTTATGAATGGCTGACGAAGGAATATGGTATTAGCATTAAGAAAGAAGATAAAAATACCAAACCTATTTCCATGAACACAATTTCGATTGGAGCCTGTGCGACAAATGAGGCCACTCAACATGCAAAGAAATAAACTGATTGCCAACCAATCAGTTTTCCACATTCCATCCTCTAAAGATAGAATGCATTATTTATTAGATTTGAGTGATGTCAATTTTTCACCCATTCATTTGGTGATTGCTCCTAATGCAGATATGGATCTTCTTATCCATAACGGTAAGCAAGATTTGAAACTGGAAGTTGATATCGCAGATCATGTTTTAGGCAAAATCCAATTTGCCATGTTTGGCGTCAATAAAAATTTTAGTTGGCAAGCATCAGTTGGTGCGAATGTTAATCTTGAGGCTGCCATTGCCGACTTTACAGAAGGTAAAGGCAAAGTCATGATTAGCTTTGAAATGTTAGGAAGAGATTCACAAATTGAGTGGAGAACGGCTGCATTGGCGAGTCATCAAGATCGTAAATTTTATTCTGTCAATTTCACCCATAAAAACTTTAATACCTATGCCAATATGACCAATTATGGAGTTACAGAGGGCCAAAGTAGTCTTCAATTTACTGGTACAGGACATATTTTGAATGGTGCTAAATTTTCGAAAACGCATCAAGCTGCCAAAATCATGGTGTTCGATGAAAAATGTTTTGGTCGCGCGGATCCTGTCTTAAAAATTGATGAAAATGAAGTAGAAGCATCTCATGCTGCGACTGTTGGACGCGTTAATGAAGATCATCTTTATTACCTACAATCACGTGGTCTCACCAAACAAGAAGCAAAACGCCTCATTACCTTAGGCTACCTTCAGCCAATCATTGCTTATTTTACGGATGAATCGATTCAACAACAATTATCAAAACAAATTGAATTAGGAAATCAAGAGTGAACCTTAAGCAAATTCGAAAAGACTTTCCAATTTTTAAAAAGAAATTCAAAGGAAAATCTTTGGTATATTTTGACAATGCCTCCACAACCTTAAAGCCTTTACCTGTTGTGAAGGCGATGGATCGATATTATTTGGAATATCCTGTGAATGCTGGCCGTGGAGAATATGATTTAGCTCATTTATTAGAAACTGAAATTGAAATATCCAGAAAAAAAGTCGCAGACTTTATCCAAGCAAATGCAAATGAAATTGTATTCACCACTGGCACAACCATGGGGATCAATCTCATTGCCCAAAGTTACGCCATGCATAATTTAAAAGCTGGTGATGAAATTATCATTACTGAATCGGAACATGCTGCCAATGTTTTGCCATGGTATCAAGTTTCAGAAAAAACCGGTGCTAAAGTTGTCATCATTGAATTGGATGCCCAACAAAGATTAACCCCACCATTATTAAAACCACATCTAAATAAAAAGACAAAAATTGTTTCTTTTGCCAGTGTGAGTAATGTTCTAGGAACCAAAACAAATATCAAGGCATTGGCAGAATTAGCTCATTCTGTCGGTGCAATTGTCATCGTGGATGGTGCACAATCTGTTCCTCACATGATCACTCAAGTCAAATCTGACGACATCGATTTCTTAGTATTTTCTGGTCATAAAATGCTCGGTCCAACTGGGATTGGTGTTTTATATGGCAAGTTTGATTTATTAGAAAAAATGAAACCTTTCTTTACGGGTGGAGCGATGTCACTTCGCTTTAATAAACAACGCATGGTTAAATATGCTCCGATTCCTCAAATATTTGAAGCAGGTACACAAAACTGGGCGGGAATTATTGGCCTAAAAGCTGCAATTGAATATCTTGAAAAAATTAGTTTTGATTTCATTCATGATCAAGAAACACGATTGAAAGATTACTGCCTTGCTGGCCTAAAAAAGATTGACCATATCAAAGTTTATAATCTTGAAACGGATACAGCGATTATTGCTTTTAATATCGTAGGCGTGAATCCTCAAGATGCCGCAACTTATTTTAATAGCCAAGGCGTTGCCGTTCGATCTGGACAACATTGTGCTCGGAATCTGGTGGATTATTTGAAAACAGAAGGAACCGTTCGCTGGTCTGCATACTTTTATAACACCATTGAAGAAGTTGATCGTTTTTTAGAAGCTGCCAAGAAAGGAAGGAATTTCCTCGATGCCTATTTTCAATGACCCATTGATGATGCGTCAAATTATTATGGACCATTACGAACATCCACGTAATCGACTGAAACTAACATTACCAGGTGTCAAAACCATTCATGTTGATACGTCAGGTTGTATCGATGATATCAATGTCAATCTTTTGTTAGAAAATGGCATAATTAAAGCGCTTAGTTTTGAAGGTGTAGCTTGTACCATTTCGACAGCATCAACTTCCATCATGACTGAGTTACTTACGCTCAAATCTAAAGAAGAAGCCTCTTACATCATCGAGCAATATATAAAAATGATTCATGCCCAACCTTATGATGAAAGTGTTCTAGGTGAAGCGATGGTGTTCCAAAATACGTATAAACAAGCAAGTCGCATTAAATGTGCAACACTCGCTTGGCAAGGTTTATCTGAGTTATTAAAGGAGGAAAAATAAATGGATAAAGACAATATTCCCCAAGACGAATATCGTTATGGGTTTAATGATAAAGATGTTTCAATTTTAAAAACTGACAAAGGTATTTCAGAAGCCATTGTTCGTCAAATTTCTCGGTTGAAAAAAGAACCAGCTTGGATGGAAGAAAAACGTGTCGAAGCCTTTAAAGTTTTCCAAGGCCTAAAGATGCCTAATTTTGGTCCTGATTTAAACTTTATTGATTTTCAAACGTACACTTATTACACCAAACCTTCTGAAAGAGAAGAAACCACGTGGGATAAAGTTCCTGACACCATTAAGAATACGTTCCAAAAATTAGGTATTCCGGAAGCAGAAGCAAAGTACTTATCAGGTGTTACCACACAATATGAATCGGAAGTGGTCTACCACTCCATGTTAAAAGAAGTCGAAGACAAGGGTATTAAATTTTTATCGACGGATGAAGGATTAAAACAATTCCCCGAATTATTTAAGCAATATTTTGGATCCGTCATTGCGATGAATGATAATAAATTTGCAGCACTCAATACTGCTGTTTGGTCTGGTGGATCGTTTATTTATGTCCCAAAAAATGTCCATTTAGATAAGCCTTTACAAGCTTATTTCCGAATTAATAATGAAAAGACGGGACAATTTGAACGCACACTTATTATTGTGGATGAAGGTGCAAGCGTAAACTATGTTGAAGGTTGCACGGCTCCAATTTATTCTATTGAATCCTTACATGCTGCGGTTGTAGAAATCATTGTCTTACCGAATGCAAAATGCCGATATACGACAATTCAAAACTGGTCACCTAATGTATTAAACCTCGTCACCAAACGTGCTTACTGTCACGAAAACGCTCAAATGGAATGGATTGATGGCAACATTGGTTCCATGAAAAACATGAAATACCCTGCGGTAGTTCTTGGTGGTCGTGGTTCAAAAGGAACGGTCATTTCAATCGCAGTGGCCGGTAAAGGTCAAGAACAAGATGCTGGTGCCAGAATGATTCACTTAGCACCAGACACGTCCTCTACCATCGTCTCTAAAACCATTGTTCGTAATGGTGGTGTCAGTAACTATCGCGGAACGGTTCGTATTCATCCTCAAGCGATTAATTCAAAAAATCATACAGAATGTGACACGTTAATCTTGGATGGTCGCTCCAAAGCGGACACCATTCCTAAAGACGAAGTTTTAAACAATGAATCTTTTATTGAACATGAAGCAACGGTCAGTAAAATTTCTGAAGATCAACTTTTCTATTTAATGTCTCGAGGTCTATCAGAAGAAGATGCAACCCAAATGATTATCATGGGCTTTATCGAGCCATTTTCACGCGAATTACCGATGGAATATGCGGTTGAATTAAACCATTTAATCAAATTGGAAATGGAAGGTAGTGTCGGTTAATTTTCTATGACGCGATATGAAGTGATTGTCATTGGTGGGGGTCATGCTGGTTTAGAAGCAGCTTTTGCTGCTGCCAATATGGGCGCTAAAACCTTACTGATTACGCTCAATAAAAAGATGATGGGTAATATGCCATGCAATCCTTCGATTGGTGGAAGTGCCAAAGGTATTGTGGTCCGAGAAATCGATGCTTTAGGTGGAAAAATGGGCATCGGTGCCGATGCTGAGTACCTGCAAATGAAAATGCTTAACACTGGCAAAGGTCCTGGTGTTCAATGCCTACGGGCTCAAGTTGATAAATTAAGATATCCTCGTTACATGCAAAAACTTGCAGATGAAACAGAAAATCTTACTGTCAAAGAAGGGATGGTTCTTAACTTATTACATGATGATCATCACGTTTTTGGTGTTGAGTTATCAAGTGGAGAAACCATTGAATCTGAAGCGGTGATTTTAACAACGGGAACCTATATGGAAGCTGAAGTTTTGGTTGGATTGACCAAACGATCGGCTGGACCAGATGGTGAAAAACCAAGTTTAGGTTTATCACCAAATCTTGCAAAAATGGGTATTGAATTATTCCGTTTAAAAACCGGAACACCTCCGCGACTTAAACGTGGTTCGATTGATTTTTCAAAAATGGATCCTCAATATCCTTCAGAAGGTGACCTGCTTTTTTCCAGTCTTACAACTCATGCTAAACCTTTCTCTGAACAAGCTTTATGCTATTTAATTCATACCCAACCTCAAACGCATGAAATCATTCGCCAAAATTTAAAGCAATCTGCCATGTTTGGTGGTTTGGTAACGGGCGTTGGTCCTCGGTATTGCCCATCGATTGAAGATAAAGTTGTTCGATTTGCAGATAAAGAAAGACACCAACTATTCATTGAACCAGAATCTGCAGAAACAGATTCGATGTACTTGCAAGGTTTTTCGACCTCGATGCCACCTGAAATTCAAGAAAAAATGGTGCGTTCTTTACCAGGTTTAGAAAACGCAGAGTTTTTAAAATATGCTTATGCAATTGAGTATGATGCCATCGTTCCTACCCAATTTGATTTAACGCTTGAATTAAAAAAATGGCCAGGACTTTATGGTGCTGGTCAGATATTTGGAACGTCTGGTTATGAAGAAGCAGCCGGTGCAGGCATCATGGCAGGCATTAACGCAGTTAGAAAAATTCGCAAACAACCTCCTGTCATTTTAAGACGAGACCAAGCCTATATCGGCGTTATGATTGATGATTTAGTTACCAAAGGAACACAAGAACCTTATCGGTTATTATCCTCTCGCGCAGAGTATCGATTATTACTTAGACACGATAATGCTGCGGCTAGATTAACTGACATTGGTTATGACATTGGTTTGGTTAAAGACAAACAATACAAAATTTATAAAGAAGAACAAAAACAACTTCAAGAAGTGGAACAACATTTGAAATCTATTTCCATTCGTCCTAATCCATCCATTAATACTTTCCTAGCAACGCTTGAGCAAGGTGCTTTACAAGGCGGAATTACTGCTTATGAATTACTCAGAAGACCCCAAATTAAATTTCATGATTTATTGGTCTTTTTCCCTACACTAAAGATGTTTCAACTATCGGAACCGCTTTTAACGCAATTAGAAGTGAATGTTAAATTTGTTGGCTACATTGAAAAGGAAATTAAACAAGCCCAAGCGTTTGCTAAATACGAAGATTTAACAATTCCACAAGCAATTGATTATGCAAATCTTGCAGGCATGGCAATGGAAGCAAGACAAAAATTAAGTAAGATAAGACCCTTAACCATCGGACAAGCTTCCAGAATTTCAGGCGTCAATCCAAGCGACATATCACTTTTAGTGATGCAAATTAAAAAAGGATTTCAACGTGGAACCGTCACAGCTTAAATTAGCATTACAACACATTCAAGTCACCGTTGACGATACGTCACTTTTAAGTTTGAAAACCTTTGCTGAACAGGTTTTTCAAACCAATCAACTTTTTAATTTAACGGCATACTCGAGCCTTGAAATGATGTATGAAAAAGGAATCTATGACAGTTTGTGCTTCCCGTTAGCCCAATTTCAAAAAACGGCAACGGTAATGGATGTTGGTTCAGGGGCAGGGTTTCCAGGGATTCCTTTAAAAATCATCTATCCTCACTTAACCATGACCTTATTAGAACCCACCCTTAAAAAAACGCAATTTTTAAATGACACAATTAAACTTTTAAAACTTAAAGGCATCCAAGCATTAGGTGAAAGAGCTGAAATCTTAGCAAGAGATCAAAACTTTACGGCAGTTGATTATGTTGTTGCTAGAGCCGTTGCCCCACTTCCAGTTTTACTTGAATTGACGATTCCTCTTTTAAAGGTTGGAGGTCAAGCACTCATCTATAAGGGAAAAGATTATTTGGCTGAAATTGCTCTGGCAAAGAATGCTTTAAGAGTGTTAGGTGCATCAATTGTTGAAGTCAAAACCCATCGATTACCAACCGATCACGAGCAGCGTTCCTTACTCGTCATCGAGAAAAAAATCCCTACACCCTCGACTTATCCACGAATGTTTTCACAGATTAAAAAATCTCCTTTATAATTAAATTAATATGGGAAAAATTATTGCCATCGCAAACCAAAAAGGTGGTGTTGGTAAAACCACGACTTCAGTTTCACTTGCAAGCGGCCTTGCTCAACTGGGGCATAAAGTTTTAATCATTGATTTGGATCCTCAGGGAAATGCAAGTCGAGCAGTTGGTGTTGAAGTTGCAACGCTTTCTCAAAGTATTTATGAAGTGATTAAAGGTTCCCTTTCTATTCGACAAGCGATTCGATACACTGCCATGAAGTCTTTATCCATTCTTCCTGCTTCTTTACAATTAGCAACAGTGGAAAGTGAACTTGCAGCGAACGGATCGTCCAATCCATATTTCAAACTTAAAGAAGTCATTGATTCAATTAAAAATAATTATGATTATTTGATTATGGATTGCCCTCCTTCATTAGGATGGATTTCTGTCTCTGCACTCGTTGCGTGTGACAGTGTTCTGGTGCCGGTGCAATGTGAATATTTTGCGATGGAAGCTGTTGCACAAGTACTTGCTACCATTCAACAAGTTAAAAGTGAATATCACCCTCAATTAAAAATTGAAGGTTTTTTATTAACGATGTATGATCCTCGAACCCGCCTTGCAACCGAAATTTCAACTGAAGTAAGAGGATTGTTTAAAGAAAACACCTTCTATACTCAAATTCCTAGAAATATTTCTTTAGCAGAAGCGAGTGCAAAAGGTATGCCCATTCATTTATATAGACCAAGTTCGAGTGGTGCAGAAGCCTACCTTGCTTTAGCGAAGGAGGTCATTGATCATGGCAGAGCGTAAATCGATTATTAACCAAAGATTATCTTCATTAATTGAAAAGTATAGTTCACGGGACATTGTTCATAAACTCGAACAACAGTTTAAGAGTTTGCAAAAAAAAGAAATCAATCCAGCGTTAATTGATGATATTCCGGTCTTAAAAGAAGTAACGATTCGAAGTGATCAATTGAGGGATTTGTTAGAAACCTTAACTGAAAAACCTCTTTTAAATCCTCTATTATTAAGACAAGTCAATGGTCGGTTTCAAATCGTACTTGGACGCAAAATTTGGTATGCAACCAAACTCTTAAAGTTTCAAAAGGTTCCAGTAGTTGTCACCACAATGTCGGATGAAGAAATGCTTTTAGTCTTACTCGCTTCCTTACGTGAAGAAACCGAACAAAATGTTATGGCCATCGCCTTGGTTTGTCAGTCTTTAATTGATCAATACCAGTACCGGCAAGTTGCTTTAGCAAAAATTATGCATTATTCTCGGTCCCAAGTTTCAAATATCTTGAGACTATTAAAATTACCAGTCTTTACTCGAAAACTGATTAACGCACAGACCATCACGTATGGTCACGCCAAAATTTTGGTAACGCTCGATACAGAACTCATTGATGCACTCGTTCTAAAATTAATTAAAGAAAAATTATCGGTTCGAGAATTTGAACGACTTGTTAAAGAACATAAGCCACAAGTGGTGAATCCAGTGAATGAAAAAAACTTAGAACAACAATTTTCGAGTCAAGTTGTATCGACCAAGAAAAGTATAAAATTCAGTTTTGATTCTTCAGAAGCGCTTGTTCGATTTGTGGATCAACTTATTCATGGAAAAAAATAATTTGACCTACAAAAAATCTTCATTACGATATCTTGCATTGGTCGGTATTTTAGCAGGTTTAACTTACTTACTTTACTTACCAATTCTTCGGATACCAGTTATCTTATTTTTAGAAATTAATCTTTCAGAAATTGTCATGTTTATTGGTGGTTTTTCATTAGGCCCACTCGCCGCGATTTTTTTAGGAGCCTTTCGTTTTTTATTCTCGCTACCATTTACGACAACCGGTGGGATCGGTGAATTTGCAGATTTGATATATTCGCTTGCCTTTGTTTTACCCGGCGCCTGGTTATATCAACAGTCAAGGACTAAGCAAACTGCGATGGTTGGTTTTATCATCGGATTTATTCTACAAATTACCCTTACATCTTTATTCAATGCATTATGGATTACAGATTTATACCTTGAATTATTTTTAAATATTACTCCGGAAGAATTTCTTGCTTACGTTCAAACCGCCATACCTCAAGTTACCAATCCATATTGGTCGCTTGTTCTATGGATGTATTTACCTTTTAATGTATTCAAAAACACGATTGTTATTTTCTTAACTTTAATCAGCTATAAGCGATTACATCGTTTGATCAAACGATTTAAATCGACATAACATTATTTGACTTCAATTGCAGCGGTTGGGCAGTTTACTTTGGCTTCTTCAACATCGGATTCTTGACCTTGTGGTACCGCACTAACAATGGCCTTCATTTTGCCATCATCATCCCAATCAAAAACAGAAGGTACGATTGCATTGCATAATCCGCAAGCGATACATAAGTCTTTAATCACTATCGGTTTTTTTGGGTCCATATTCATATTATAATGAGGAATATTAAGAAACGCACCCCCCAATATGATGAAATTATTTAACTTTAAAAGGATTCCCCAAAGTCGCATTCAAAAGTTTGCGAAATACCGTCGTCAAATTTTAAAAATGAATCGTTATCAACTTTCTCAAGATGCTCAAACCTTTGTATCGGAACAAAATGCTAAATCCTTTCATCCGTCCATTAACATTTTGATGTGGATTATGGGTGCGACCGTGATAATCCTACTCATCCTTGTGGTGGCTTTGGTATACTTTGGAAGATGAAAAACAAACTGATCTTGGCAATTGATGGTCCTGCCGCAGCAGGAAAATCAACAGTTGCCAAACTCGTCGCTAAAAAACTTAATATTACCTACATTGATACGGGTGCGATGTACCGCGCTTTTACATTATTTGTGATGCAAAAAGGTGTTGATCCGCAACAACAATTATTATGTGAGGCTTTGATTCCTCAAGTGAAGATATTGTTAGCGCCGACGGGTGAAGTGTATTTAAATGGTCAAGATGTTTCAAAAGAAATACGGGACCCCAAAGTTTCATCCCAAGTCTCCTATATTGCCTCTTACAAAGCCATCCGATTAGCATTAGTAGATTTACAACGCCATATGGCAGGTAATCAATCGGTGGTGATGGATGGTCGAGATATTGGCACTTATGTTCTTCCCGAAGCAAACATTAAAATTTTTCAGATTGCCTCCGTGGAAACCCGAGCAGTTCGTCGTTATGAAGAAAATTTAAGTAAAGGTATCACTTGCACACTTGAAAGTGTAGAAGAAGATTTAAGACACCGAGACTATATTGATTCCCATCGTGATTTCGCTCCACTAAAACCCGCTAACGATTCCATCTTGATTGATACTTCATTTATGACGGTTCATGAAGTCGTGGAACGTATTCTTGAAATTGTGCATAAAAAAGTAGGCACAATTCATGCTTAAAGGTATAGTTGCCATCGTTGGGGCACCCAACGTTGGTAAGTCCACCCTTTTCAATCGAATGATTGGTAAAAGGCAAGCGATTACGGATAATACACCTGGATTAACAAGAGACCGAATATATGCTGAAGCAGAATGGTTAACGGTTCCTTTTCGTTTAATTGATACCGGTGGTATCGAAGTAACAAAAAGACCACTACAAGAACAAATTAGAATCCAAGCTTCTATTGCAATTCAAGAAGCAGATGTGATTATTTATCTCGTCGATGGTCGAAAAGGTATTACAGCAGATGATCTACTTGTTTCATCAATTTTATTTAAATCTGGAAAGCCTATTATTTTGGGCGTCAATAAAATTGATGATGGTCAATTAATTGGTGATGTGAATGATTATTATCGACTAGGTATTGGTACGCCGATTGCCATTTCAACGCTACACGGCATCGGGATTGGTGACTTATTAGACGCTGTCATTAAACAACTACCTAAAAACAAATCAATTCCAAGTTATCAAGGTCATACTCAATTTGCCGTCGTAGGTCGTCCTAATGTTGGAAAATCAAGTTTGGTCAATGCCATTCTTCAGCAAGAACGAGTGATTGTTTCCCCAATTGAAGGAACGACGCGAGATGCAATCGATACAACTTTCCAATTTGAAGGAACCGATTATGTGATGATTGATACAGCTGGTTTAAAGAAGCGTGGTGCGATTTTTGAATCGATTGATAAATATGCAGCAATTCGTTCCCTAAGAGCGATTGAAAGAGCTCAAGTGGTGGTGGTTGTGATCAATGCGGATGATGGTTTATTAGAACAAGATAAACACATTGCGGGTTATGCCTTTCAAGCATTTAAAGGAATGGTGCTTGTTGTTAATAAATGGGATCTTGCCAAAAAAGGTGATCGCGATATAAACCAATACACTAAAAAATTAAGACTGTTAATGCCTTTCTTGGAATTTGTGCCTATTCTTTATACGTCAGCATTAAAGAAAACAAAACTTGATGAGATCATTAAAACGGTTAAGCAAGTCTATGAGGCAACGCAACGACGTGTACCAACTGCACGATTGAATGAGTTACTTGTCGATGCTCAATTAATGAACCAAACACCCGAATTTAACGGCGGTCGTTTGCGAATTTACTATGGTGAGCAAGTCAGTCAAAATCCACCAACATTTGTTCTGTTTTGTAATAAACCAAATTTCATGCACTTTTCATATGAACGATTTTTGGAAAATCGTTTACGAGAAAGTTTTGACTTTACGGGAACTCCAATTAAAATAATCACCAGAGAACGAAAATGAAAAACAAAGTTGCCATTATTGGTGCAGGCTCATGGGGCACTGCCTTAGCTCAAGTCCTTGCCGATAACGGGCATGACGTTTTGATGTACGCAAAAGATCCAAAAGTTTGTCTTGAAATTAATGACCGCCATACCAATTCTTCATACTTTAAAGATGTATTTAATCTTCCAAAATCTATCAAGGCTTCTTGCCAACTTCAAGACGTTATCTTGAACCAAGATGTCATTCTGTTAAGTGTCCCTTCGCATGCCGTGAGAGATATGGTCAAAAGTATTGCACCAATGCTCACACACAAAACATGCATCATTAATACTGCAAAAGGCTTTGATCCCTTAACGAACCAAAGGCTTTCTGAAACGATTCGTGCTTTACTTCCTAAGAAAATGGTTAAAGCAGTTGTCAGTTTAATTGGCCCTTCCCATGCAGAAGAAGTGATTGATCGTCAACTCACGTTGGTTTCTGCTGTTTGTAAAAAACTCGAATATGCTGAAATGGTTTCCCAATTATTTTCAAATGAATATTTCCGAGTCTATGTGCAACAAGATGAAATTGGATCTGAAATTGGATCTGCTTTAAAAAACGTTATTGCGATTGCAAGTGGCGTTGTCACAGGATTAAATCTTGGTGATAATGCTCGTGCGGCGTTAGTCACACGCGGTCTAGCTGAATTGATGCGATTAGGAAAAGTTCTCGGTGGTAAACTTAAAACGCATGCTGGATTAACAGGTCTAGGTGATCTCATTGTTACCTGTTATTCAAAGCATTCTCGTAATTATCAAGCCGGTATCAAAATTGGAAAAGACGACTCTGCAAAAAACTTTTTAGAAACCAATCAAGAAACCGTTGAAGGCGTCGCTTTTGCAAAAATTGCGCATCAACTTGCAAAAAAATATCGATTAAAATTACCAATCATTGAAGCAGTTTATGCCGTATTATACGAGAAAAAACGCCCTTCAGAATTAATCAAATCTTTAATGAATCGGCCATTACGAGTAGAATAAATTTATTTTTTGCGAATCCATTTTAAATTTGAAGATTTATCGTAAATGAAATTTTGTTGCATTTTTTTCGATACTATGCTACTTTATACGCAGAAAGATCTAGGAGGAATATATGAACAAAGTAGATCTAGTTGAAGTCGTCGCCAAGGAAACTGGACACAGCAAGAAAGATGCTGAAAAAGTCCTCGAAGTCGTCTTAGGTGCTTTAACCAAAGCCTTAAGCAAAGGCCAACCAGTTAAGTTAGCTGGATTTGGTGCATTTACTGTCCGTAACCGCAAAGCTCGCATTGGTGTCAAACCAGGAACCACTGAAAAAATCAAGATTCCTGCAACCAAGGTTGTCGGTTTCAAGGCCAGCAAGACCTTAAAAGAAAAAGTTCGCTAGACTTTAGTCAGCAAACTTCAGGGGATAGATGGAATACCATCTATCCCTTTTTTATTTGTTTTGAAATGGTTATCATAAGAACATGAACTTAAATCCTTTTCTTGAATTATCAAAAACGTTTAAAGATCATGGTTTTCATTTGTGGATGATTGGCGGATCGAGTAGAGATTATTTGTTAGGTTTACCGATTGAAGACTTTGATTTAACAACGGATGCGAAACCTACAGAGATGCAAACGTTTCTTCCCCATGCAAACTTTCGTTTTGCGCATTATGGCACGGTTCAATTAAAATCAGGTTCAATCAGCATTGATATCACAACGCTTAGACAAGAATCGATATATCAAGATAAACGTCATCCTCAATCAATTACCTTCGTCAAAGAACCTAAGCTCGACTATTTAAGAAGAGATCTCACGATTAATGCAATTTATCTTGATGCAAATCTAAAGATTTTAGATTTTGCAAATGGTTTAGAGGACTTAAAACTTCAAACGTTAAGAATGATTGGTGACCCCTATTTACGCTTACAAGAAGATCCATTGAGAATCCTTCGCGTCTTGCGCTTTCAACATAAACTCGGATTTAAGCAAGAACCCGTCCTCGCAAAGGCTCTCAATCAAAGTTTGCCTTTACTTGAATACCTTAATCCGCAAAAAGTGAAGCAAGAATATCAAAAAATGATGAAGCACCAACCTTTTGAGGCAACTTTACTGCTTGCATCATACGGACTTCATCCGGAATTAGATTGAGTTGGTATAATAACCCATATGATGAATGCAATGTTTGAGGCTTTAGATTTAAAGCATTTGCTCCTTGACCACTATAAGGCACTTGGTTTTCAAGAAAAACATGTGATGGTGATTTTAGTGATGGATCAACTTATCAAGCAAGATAATCATCTTATTACAGCCGAGTTATTGAGTTTAAAAATGACCTTACCTTTAGATGAAATTGATGCAACCATGGTCGATCTATTAAATCGAAAATTTATTGAATATGTGACCATTGAAGGAAAAACTCACACCACGTTAAACCCACTCAAACAACTGCTTTATAAACGCTTTCAACAGCAGGTCATTCATCAAACGCAAGAATTCAATGTGAATGCTGAAGCGAATGTGTTTCAAATGATTGAAAAAGGATTTGGTCGCACGCTTTCTCCATTAGAAGTATCACGTATCCAAGATTGGATACAATTCGGTTATAGCGAATCCTTAATCCTTTTAAGCTTACAAGACGCAATGACAAAACAAAAAAAATCGATTCGATATATGGATAAATATCTACAAAAACAAACCATGAAAGAAAATTTCAATCAAGAAGGTCATCCTTCTTTGCAACAAGAACCCCACCAAGGTATCCAGAAAAAGTTATCTGAAATTTCTGAAAATCTCGAGCATGGATTTAAACAAAAGAAATAAAGTCCTACGATTCCTTGATGAGCATTATCCCAATGTCGGATGTGAATTAAGATATCGGAAGGACTATGAACTTTTAATCGCAGTGGTCTTATCTGCCCAAACGACAGATCAAGCTGTTAATCGCGTCACACCAAGATTATTTAAAACCTTTCCAAGATTAGAAAATTTAGCACAAGCGCCAATTCAGGCAATCGAAACCATTATTCAATCCATTGGTTTATTTCGAACCAAGGCCAAGCATATTAAGGCGCTGGCTACCATACTCGTCAATGAACATGATGGAAAAGTTCCTTCAGATAAATTAATCCTAACCCGTTTACCAGGCGTGGGAAATAAAACTGCCAATGTCGTAAGAGCAGAACTTTTTAAAATTCCAGAGATTGCCGTCGATACGCATGTTCATCGTTTATCATGGCGGTTGGGTATATCCAAAAGAACGGATTCGGTTTCAACGACAGAAAAGAAGTTAAGAAAAGCCTTTCCCGAAGAACGATATATTTTACTCCATCACCAACTCATTCACTTTGGTCGGTATGCTTGTCAGGCAAAAAAACCTCAATGTGAAGGCTGCGCATTACAATCTATGTGTAAAGAGCCTCATAAATACTTAGAAAAACCATTGATCAATCGCCGCTAAATAATCTATTCTTGGTTGAAATGCTATTTGGATTCTTTTGCCTTTGCTTTTGATCCATGCATAAGGTAACGATTGTCGAGTTTCTTTGACCATAAATTGGAGAAAATCCTTTGCATGTAATACATAGACCTCATCTTTTTTTGTAAATGAAATTAGTAAAAATGCGATGCCACCATGGTCAAGCACACGTTGTAAGTGAAGTCGCTGATGAACGGTAATGTTTGCAATCGCTAACGAAGTGTTGGATTGTGTTGATTTAGCCTCAAAGTCGATATACTTACCACGATAAATTCCATTGTAATCAGTGGTAGATTGTTTTTCAAAATAAGCCTGTGTAATTTTTGCCCCACGCTGATAATCCACCTTTACCACATTGATAGGTGTCGGTCTTTTGGTAATGACTGCCCGATTGGTTTCTAAATAAAATTGATTGGTTATATTGATTTCCTTTTCAAAATCCATTCCTCGGTTTTTATAGGAATTAATCGAAAGTTTTTTAAGATTTTGCTTTACCTTTGTTTGAACAGTTTTTTTAACTCCGTTTGGATAATGAATCATCCTAAGTAATCCTTGATTTGAGACATAAAAATTTCTTTATTGATCGGTTGTTCTTTTAAAATCAATTGAATCATTTGCTTGAGAGGTTCTGGTACATGTCGAAGCAATTGAAAAACTTTGACATATTCTTCAAGCACAATATCTTTTCGTTCAAGCACTTTTCGATACAGTAACATTAAATTTTTGGCATCATCCAAGGGTTGATGGTGGACACCTTGAAAGCTTTCCTTAAATACTAATAGATTATTGATTAACGATAATGGATTGCCATTTTGATCTTTGATGAATTCACCAAGGAATAATGAAAAATCGATTAGATTTTGAGTTACATTTTTCACAATCGATTCATCTGCATCCGGCGAGTAATGAAAGGATTGATGAAAAATTCGACTATCATGATTGCCAAACACAATGAAAGCAGCCTTCTTAAAGTTTTTACCAACATAATTTCTCAAGGTTAGCATTGCTTTGGCATAGCTGATGCCTTTATCAACGACATCGACTTCGGTAATATTCGTTAATTGTGTAACATAACGACCGACTTCTTTTTTAGGTCTAACCAAATGAAACATCCCTTTGTAAGTTTTCTTAATGGTTAAATCTTCATGCAAGTCTGCCTTGATGGCAGCGATAGCAATTAATTCATGGGATTGTTGTGTCCCTTCCAGGTCAAGAAAAACTACGGTTCGACGATGCGCAAGTAACTTCGCTAACTTTTTCATAAGTCCATTTTATTATATACTCACTTTTTGTTTCAATCCTTTATAATATGAGCAAGTTATGAAGAAAAAACTTACTTCCGAAGGAATCCTTAATAAAAAGTTCTCTCCAGATATGAAGGGATACAATGGTCATGAGGTTGATTTATTTTTAGATCAAATTTTAGAAGATTATCGACAAATTGAACTATTTATCAAACAAGACTTACCATTGCTTGAGCAACAATCTCAGCTCGTTCAATCTTTAAAAAAGAAAATTTCTGATTTAGAGATTCAAGTTGCCGATATGAAAGATAAAGTAAAAGTCATTAATGCCAATAAAACCGTTGAAATTAATCAAGATAACTTTCTTTTAGTCAAGAAAATCGGAATCTACGAAAAAGAATTATTTAAACTCGGGATTGACCCAAATAAGTTAAAATAATCTTGGTAACCCGGATGATCGCTAGGAAAACCTAGAGGAAAGTCCATGCTCGCACGGGCTGTGACGTCCGTAGTGTTTGTGCTAACGCAACAAATAACGTTAGGCATATGGCAACATATGACGGCGGTCCCTCCCCTTACCGCAAGGTTGGGCGATACCTGAAAGTGCCACAGTGACGAAGCTAGTTGGAAACGACTAGGTGCAACGAGGCAAACCCCACGAGCGAGAAACCCAAATTTGGTCGGGGAAGGAGGAACCACTAACCGAAGTGGAACCTTCCTATCGCAAGATAGAGATAAATGATCATCGATTACAGAACATGGCTTACAGGGTTACCAGAAACAAAGGATTATGAATTTACCCAATCGCATTACCGTTGCCCGCTTAATGATAGTTTTACTGATGATTGGTGTTCTTTTATTTCCATATGAAAATGTCTCAAACATTAATTTAGGATCAACGTTGATTCCGTTACCCTATTTTGTGGCGTTGATCTTATTTATCATCGCCTCTTTTACTGATTTCTTAGATGGGTACCTTGCTAGAAAACTTAATTTAATTACGAACTTTGGAAAATTCCTTGACCCATTCGCGGATAAGGTATTAACGAATAGTGCCTTTATTTTATTGATGATCTCACCGATTTGGATTGATATCGAAGTCATTCGTGTCCCTGCTTGGATCGTGATCATTATGATTATTCGTGATTTAGCGGTGGATGGGATTCGGATGATTGGGGTTTCACAAGGTAAAGTGATTGCGGCTAGCAAGATTGGAAAATTAAAAACGGTTGTTCAAATTGTTGCCATCATACTTGTGTTTTTAAATGATTGGCCTTTTGCAGCATTGAATTTACCTACAGGTTTGACGGTCACAGATTTCTCACTTTATCTTGCAGCTTTAGTTTCCTTCATTTCATTAATCACCTACCTATATGACAATCGTGGAATTTTTAATTCGCATGAATAAGTTAATCCAAACCATCCTTGACCAAAATCTAACGATTCAAACAATCGAAAGTTTTACAGGTGGCAGTCTTGCGCATCACTTCATCAAACATACTGGCGCTTCAAGATGGTTTAAACAAGGCTTAGTTTTATATCAACTCGAATCAAAAGCTAATTTTTTAGGTATCACGATGGAGGCTATGCGCAAAATAGATCCCGTCTCCGAGTTATTGGTGAAACGTTGTTTAAACAAGGCACTTTCAAATCATCCAAATACCATCGTCATCATGACAACAGGTAACGCAGGTCCCTCATCCCAAGGTCAACATTCCGTTGGGGATTTTTATATTGGGCTTAGTGATGGAAAGCATGAACACATTCAATTAGGTAAGGCAAAAGGTTCAAGAACAAAAATTCAACAAGCGGGTTTAAAGATGGCAATCCAAATGTTAGAAGACTTTGTAAGCACCTATTATAGTGTGTCCCTTAAATAGTTGTTATAGTATAAAGGACAAAAAAGGATAAGGTTATGGCAAAAGAAAAAGAAAAAAAAGATGTAAAAGATGAAGCGCTTGAAGAAGCATTACGTAATATAGAAAAAACCTACGGTAAGGGTGCAGTTATGAAGTTAGGTGAAAGACCTGAAACTGCTATCGATACCATTCCTACGGGTTCCCTATCTTTGGATATGGCACTCGGTGTTGGTGGTTATCCTAAAGGTCGTATCATCGAAATCTTTGGTCCAGAATCCAGTGGTAAGACTACGCTAGCACTTACCGCAATTGCAGAAGCGCAAAAACGAAGTGGACGTGCTGCCTTTATCGATGCTGAACATGCCATTGATCCTGTTTATGCTAAAAAACTCGGTGTGAATATTGATGAACTGATTCTTTCTCAACCTGACAATGGTGAACAAGCCCTAGAAATCGTGGAAATGTTGGCGCATTCGAATGCGATTGATCTGATTGTCGTAGACTCGGTAGCCGCTTTAGTTCCCCAAGCAGAATTAGATGGCATGATGGCGGATAATCAAGTCGGATTACAAGCAAGATTAATGTCAAAAGCGATGCGTAAACTTGCTGCTGTATTGAACAAATCGAATTGCACCGTCATCTTTATCAACCAATTAAGAGAAAAAGTCGGGATTGCTTATGGTAATCCTGAAGTTACTTCCGGTGGTCGTGCCTTGAAGTTTTATGCTTCAGTTCGGATTGATATCCGTCGTTCAGAGGCCATAAAGGTCGGTGAATCCATCATCGGTAATATGGTGAAAATTAAGATCGTCAAAAACAAAGTGGCCCCACCTTTTATTACCTCTGAAATCGAACTATTATTCGGACAAGGTTTCTCCAAGACTGGTGAAGTCCTCGATAAAGCCACCGACTTGGGCATGATTAAAAAAATGGGTTCTTGGTATGAACTTGAAGGCACCCGCTTAGGTCAAGGTCGCGATAATGCAAAAGAATACTTAAAAACCCATCCAGAAATCTTAGAAAAACTAGAAAAAAGAATTAAAACCGGAGAAATTTAAATGAAGATAACCTCTAGGAACATCCTAGAGGTTTTTTTATCATAGGCAAATGATGAAACTTTTGCTATCATAAAGAAGTATCTTCGGATACTGGATATAGATTCGCATTCGTCGTTTATTAACTTAACCAGGGTTAAACCTGATAAAAGCAACATATTCATCTAAGATTTAAACGAAGTTTTGTGATTTTTTTATACCAACACATTTAAAGGGCGCATCCTTCGTCATGATGCTTACCTCTACTGAAAGGAGACGTTTTATATGGTCGATATTTCGATTTTAATTTTATTATCCATCCTAGCTTTGATTATTGGGGTTATTTTAGGGATTCTGATTTACTTTAGCTTACCTATTTTTCGGGCAAAGGAAGCAACCAAAAAAGCAGCTAAATTAATAAAAGATGCTGAAATTAAAGCAGATCACATCATCAAGAATGCTCAACTTGATGCCAAACAAACCGTTTATGAGTTAAAACAAGAAGCTGATAAAGAAATCAAAGAAAGAAAACAAGAAGTTAATACCTTTGAAAATAAACTTTTCAACCGTGAACAAAGTATTGATCGCCGTGATCAAGCGTTGATGCAAAAAGAAAAAAATCTTGAAGAAAAGATTGAGCTCCAACAAAAGCGGATGAAAGAAATTGAAAGAAAAGAAGAAGTTCTTCAATTAAAGTTAGATTCCATTATCCACGAGCTTGAAAAAGTCTCCGGCATGTCGTCCCAAGAAGCCAAAACAGAAATTCTTAACCGCGTTGAGGCTAAGTTAAGCAAAGAAATCGCAGGTTTGATTAAGAATCGTGAACAAGAAGCCAAAGATCAAGCCCAAACGATGGCCAATGAAATTTTAGGCATGACCTTAAATCGCTACGCGCAAGACTTTGTCACGGAACGCACTGTGTCAGTTGTGAGCTTACCAAGTGATGAAATGAAGGGTCGTATTATCGGGCGAGAAGGTCGAAACATTCGTTCACTTGAACAAGCATTAGGTGTAGATTTAATTATTGATGACACCCCTGAAGTGATTACCGTTAGCTGCTTTGATCCAATTCGACGTGAAACAGCAAAACGCACCTTAGAAATCCTCTTAAAAGATGGCCGAATTCAACCATCAAGAATCGAAGAAGTGGCAGCAAAGGTCAAGAGTGAACTTGGCGAAATTATGCATAAAGCAGGACAAGAAGCAGCCTTCCGTTTAGGTTTAGGCAATATTCATCCTGAGTTATTAGATTTGGTGGGTCGATTAAGATACCGCACCTCGTATGGTCAAAATGCATATGACCACTCCATTGAAGTTGCCAAGCTTTGTGGGATCATGGCAGCCGAAATGGGTATAGATCAAAATATGGCTAAACGTGCTGGATTACTCCATGACGTTGGTAAAGCGATTGACTTTGAAATGGAAGGAAGTCACGTTGAATTAGGCGCAAGATACGCTCGTAAATATAATGAACCTGATGTGGTTCTTAATGCGATTGAATCTCACCACGGCGATACAGAAATTAAATATGTCATTTCTCACTTAGTCATTGCCGCAGATACCTTATCTGCAGCACGTCCTGGAGCAAGAAGTGAAACTCTAGAAACGTATGTTAAACGTCTTGAACAATTAGAAAACATTTGTAAATCTTATGAAGGTGTTGCGCAAAGCTATGCGATGCAATCTGGTCGAGAAGTACGCATCATGGTTGTCCCTGATAAAGTGGATGACGCAACAGCAGTTAAATTAGCAAGAGACATTAAAGATCGAATTGAAGCCGAAATGACCTATCCGGGTCAAATCAAAGTTTCCGTTATTCGAGAATATCGTGCCATCGAAACTGCAAAATAAACCTTCATGAAGTGGCTTTTTATTGGTGACATCGTAGGTAGTTTTGGACGCTTAATGGTGGCCAAACATTTACCCAAACTTAAAGAAAGCCTTGCATTGGATTTTGTCATTGCCAATGCAGAGAATGCTAGTCACGGCAAAGGTTTAATGCGAAAGCATTATGAAGAACTATTGGCAAGCGGCATCGATGTGATGACGTTAGGCAATCACTACAATGCCAAGGGTGAGATACGGGATTATTTAGATCAAACCGTAAGTTTAGTTCGTCCTTTAAATTTAAAGCACCCTTATCCGGGTGTAGGAACACTGGTTTTTAACGTTCAAAATCATGCCATTCGAGTCACCAATATTTTAGGTCAAGCGTTTATGAATGAAGACGTTCATAATCCCTTTGACGCTTTACAAGGCATCCTTGATAAAGAACCTCCAACCCATCTTCATATTGTTGATTTTCATGCAGAAGCTACGGGTGAAAAATATGCAATGGGATATGCGTTTAGTGGTAAGATTACTGCATTATTTGGCACCCATACGCATGTTCAGACTAACGATTTAAGATTGTTAGACCAATCCACCTTATTTATTTCAGATGTCGGAATGACTGGACCATATAATGGCATTCTTGGTGTGAAAAAAGAAAACATCATTCAACGTTTATGGAAACAAGAAAAAACAGTTTATGAATTAGCCGAAGATGGTGAAAGTGTTTTGTCTGCAGTATTTGTGGAAACGAACCCACAAGGATTACCCATTTCCTTTAAAACAATTCTCATAACAGATAAGGTAAAATAAGACCTATGGCAGATCAAAAATTAAATATCACCGAAAAACCGGATTTAGATAAAGCTCGCTCCCGCGTCAGACAAGAAATCCCTGTCGTCAGAGATGAGATTGTCGTTCCTGAACGATTGATTCAATATGCTCAAGGGAAGAAATATTTTATTCGTACTTACGGATGCCAGGCTAACGTACGCGATGAAGAAAACATGCGCGGCCTTTTAGAACTCACAGGTTTTACGTCTGTCGATGATGAAAAATTAGCCGATTTTGTCATCATTAATACGTGTGCAATTCGTGAAAATGCTGAAGATAAAGTCTTTGGTGAACTTGGAATTTTAAAAGGATTAAAAGCGATTAAGCCAGACATGTTAATTGCAGTTAGTGGTTGTATGGTGCAACAAACGCATATCGTGGACACCATTACACAAAAATACCGACATGTCGATTTGATGTTTGGTACCCATAATATTCATCATCTCCTTGAATTACTCGATGAAGCAATCACCAAGAAGGTTCGGGTTGTCAATGTTCCTTCAAAATATGGTGAAATTGTCGAAAACATGCCTTCCAAACGAAATCATCGATTTAAAGCATTTGTGAATATTATGTTTGGTTGTGATAAGTTTTGCACCTACTGTATTGTGCCTTACACCAGAGGTAAAGAGCGCTCACGTTTGATGGATGATGTGATTAAAGAATGCAAAGAACTTGTTGAGTCAGGCTATCAAGAAATTACCTTGGTTGGACAAAATGTTAATTCTTATGGCAAAGATTTTAAAAATGGAACAACCTTTGCACAATTATTAGAAGCAGTTGCATTAACTGGCATTCCTCGCTTACGATTTATGACGTCTCATCCATGGGATTTTACAGATGAAATGTTAGATATGATTGCCAAATACGACAATATTAT
Source organism: Bacillota bacterium (assembly GCA_039799785.1). Lineage (GTDB taxonomy): Bacteria > Bacillota_I > Bacilli_A > RFN20 > CAG-826 > UBA970. The sequence goes on from JBDLRZ010000013.1 coordinate 40,158, forward strand.
GAATCATATTCATCTTCCTTTTCAGGCTGGTGATGACATGATTCTGAGATTAATGGCAAGACGATATACGGTTGCATCATATTTAGAACTCGTCAAGAAAATGCAAACTAAAATCCCCCAAGTCACCTTAACCACTGATATTATTGTTGGTTTTCCAAATGAAACGGAAGCCCAATTTCAAGGTACCTTAGACTTAGTAGAAAAAGTAAAATTTGATGCAACCTTTACATTTATTTATTCACCTCGAAAAGGAACACCAGCCCACAAAATGTTAGACAATGTTCCTTATGAAGAAAAGCAAAAACGTTTCTATCGCCTTAAAGAACTGGTCGATCGGATTGCTAAAGAAAAATCAGACTTGATGGTAGGTCAAACCTATACTGTCCTTGTTGATGGTGTTAGTAAAAATAATCCTGACAAATTGTCCGCCTATACAGAAAGCAACAAACTCGTCCACTTTAAAGGGGATGCTTCCCTTGCCGGTAAACTCGTTCGTGTTCGAATTGATGAGGCCAATACTTATACGTTATTTGGAACCTTAATCGATGACCAAGCTTGAGTCCTTAATGGATCGCTTAGCAAACGCACTTCAAGATTTACCTGAAGTAAAACAATTTTTTGCTTTACGTGAACAAATTCTAAAAGACCCCTTTTTAAATGAGCAACAAGAGCAAATGAAACATCACCAAAAATTGATGATGAAAAATCTTGCTGAACAATCCATTTATCAAACCCATCAGTCCGCATATCGTCAACATCAACAAGCGTTTGATGAACATCCACTCGTGCAAAATTATGTTAGTTTAAAAGAACAACTTTCCCCATTATTAAACGAACTACAAGCGATTATTGAATAGGCATTTCATCGCCTTTTTGGTATGATGAATTCATAATTTGTATGAAGAAAACGTCAGCCCCATATACCCCCATGATGATGCAGTACTTGCAGATCAAATCGCAGTACCCTGATACTTTAATTTTCTTTCGACTTGGTGATTTTTATGAACTCTTTTTTGAAGATGCAAAAGTTGCCTCGCGTGAGTTATCTTTGGTGCTTACCGGCAAAAGTGCAGGTCAAGAAGAACGGGTGCCGATGTGTGGTATTCCTTTTCATGCCTATAAAGGGTATGTCAAAAAGTTGATTGATAAAGGTTATAAAGTAGGCATCGTCGAACAAATGGAAGATGCTAGTGTTGCCAAAGGTCTTGTTCAACGAGACGTCACGCAAATTTATACACCTGGGTCCTTTATTGATGATCAACAAACGGCGCATAATTTCTTAGTTGCTGTCAACGAAGATCAACATCGTTACTGGATTATCTTTGGTGATATTAGTACGGGTGAAGTCTTTAGTGACTTTATTGAAAAACAATCCAACCTATTAATTGGATATTTGCAAAAGCTTTCTACACATGAAGTTGTCATGAATGCATCAACGGCAACGTTGATTCAAGAAACAATCCAAACATTAGGCATGTCAGTTTCTATTTTAGACATGAACCAAGATGCTAAAACCCCTGAACAATATTCATATCAACTTTGGTTGAATTATGTTCAAAACACACTTAAGAAACCTTTACCATTTCTTAGACCCTTTATTCCCATTTACCAAGATAAGATTTTAAAGATGGACGCAGTATCATTATCCAATCTTGAAGTATTACAATCTCTAAAACAACAAAGTGTCCAAGGATCGCTATATTGGGTCTTAGATCGAACCACGACACCAATGGGCTCAAGATTACTCAAACAATGGTTATTGCGACCCAGCGCCCATGTTCCGACGATCATCATGCGTCATCAGATGGTTAAAAGTTTAATGGATCAGTTTCTTACACTTGAAAACATACGTGAGATTTTACAATCCATTTATGACATACCAAGAATTATTTCTAAACTTCATTTGAAGCAATTGAACGCTAGAGACTTAATCTCACTTAAAAAATCTTTGGAACCCATCACGGATTTAAAGAAACTGTTAATAAGTTTATCTGATTCATTATCTCAATTACTAAATGAATACATTCATCCGTTTCCGGAAATTGTTACAATCATTTCCCAATCTATTCAAGACGAACCTCCCGTCAGTATTAAAGAAGGTGGTCTTATTAAAGTTGGATTTAATGCTGAATTAGATCACTGGATTGCTTTGGCAAAGGGTGGAAAAAAAGCGCTAATCGAACTCGAACTGAAGGAAAGAGAACGTACTGGCATTAAGAATTTAAAGGTTGGTTATAATCAAGTTTTTGGCTATTTTATTGAAATTTCAAATGGTCAATTATCTTCGATTAAACCAGAATTTGAATATGAACGAAGACAAACTTTAGCAAACGGAGAGCGCTTTATTAATCGTGACTTAAAGGCGTTAGAAAGTCAGTTACTACAAGCCGAAGATATGCAGAAGAAATTGGAAGAATCCATTTTCCAATCCGTCATCACAAAAATCGAACCCTTTACGCATGATTTACAGATCTTAGCCCAGAAGCTCTCCGAACTCGATGTGATATCTACCTTTGCAACCGTAAGTCGTACCTATCAATTTGTCCAACCAACCTTTTCGGAAGAAAAGGCATTTAAGATTGAACAAAGTCGTCATCCAGTGATAGAAAAAGCCTTAAAGAAATCAGTTTTTGTTCCCAATGATTGTGTAATGGATTCCGAAACCAACACACTACTTATCACAGGACCTAACATGGGTGGTAAATCAACCTATATGCGACAAGTTGCGTTGCTCATGATCATGGCACAGATTGGTTGTTTTGTTCCGGCTAAATCTGCAAATTTGATGTGGTTAGATGCAATCTATACTCGCATTGGTGCAAGTGATGACTTAATGGGTGGCCAATCTACCTTTATGATGGAAATGACGCAAACTGAATTTGCACTCAGTCATGCTACCGATCGAACCTTATTAATCTTTGATGAAATTGGTAGAGGAACCGCGACCTATGATGGCATGGCATTAGCCCAATCCATTATTGAATATGCCACTGTACATCTTCAAGCAAAAACGCTTTTTTCAACCCATTATCATGAACTTACGCAATTAGAAAAAACATTACCCAATCTTAAAAATATTCATGTCGCAGTTCATGAAGAAAATGACACCATCACGTTCTTATATCAAGTTAAGCCAGGTTCCATGAATCAATCTTTTGGAATTCATGTTGCTCAACTTGCGCAATTACCTCCAAGTTTAATCCAACGAGCCAAAACTATTTTAGCGACGTTAGAAAAATCACCTTCAATCTCAGTCAAACCCATTCAAGAAACCAAGCATCCCCTTGTAAAAACTTTACAAGAAATCGATCCATTAAGTTTGTCGCCAATGGAAGCTCTTGAATTACTCATTGCATTAAAGAAAAACAATCGATAAAGGTTAACATGGGAAAAATTAAACTTTTAGATAGTCAATTAAGTAACATGATTGCCGCTGGTGAGGTGGTTGAACGCCCAGCAAGTGCCATTAAAGAATTAATTGAGAATGCAATCGATGCAAAGGCAACTAGAATTGAAATTTTGATTGAACATGCAGGTCGAATGTTGATGGAAGTTAGAGATAATGGAGATGGGATGGATCGAGATGATTTATCTCAATCGATTCTTCGACATGCAACGAGTAAAATTCACGATGAGTATGACTTATTTCGAATTAAGACCTTAGGTTTTAGAGGCGAAGCGTTACCTTCCATCGCTAGTGTTTCTCAATTGACGATAGAATCCGCTACCGGCATTGGTCCTGGCTATCAATTAAAATCGGTTGATGGAGTCGTAGAGATTTTACCCATCTCAAGTCGTAAAGGAACAACGGTTAAGGTTGAAAATTTATTCTTTAATACACCGGCCCGTTTAAAATTTCTTAAAAACGATTATGTTGAGACGGCCAACATTATCGATGTTGTTTCTCGCATTGCTCTTGGACATCCGTCTATTTCCTTTACCTTGTTTATCGATGGTAAAAATAGTTTTATAACGGACGGTCGCGGCGATGTTTTACAAGTCATCACTCAAATTTTTGGTGTTCAAACTGCTAAGCAATTAACGCCGTTTTCTTTTACATCCCACGATGTTAACATTACTGGCTATTTAGGATTACCCAGTTTAGCTAAAAGCCATCGCTACAGTATGTATACCTTGGTTAATGGGCGTTCCGTTACATTACCAAAAATCAATCAGGCTCTCTTAGAAGCTTATCGTCCCTATCTTCCTCCAGTTCGATTTCCATGGCTATTCCTGCATCTTGCTGTTGATCCTAGCTTAGTTGATGTGAATGTTCATCCCACCAAAAAAGAAGTTCGTTTATCTAAGGAGGATCAACTTAAAACCTCGTTAGTTCCTGCCATTAGACAATCGTTATCTTCCTTAAATCTATCTCCAAGTGAATCTCAATTCACAGATAAAAATTCAACCAATCATACCCAACCAGCATCTATGAATCCTTCTGAACTTCGAGAACCTGAGTTATCAACGGATTGGGTTCCATTAGACTTGCATACTTCAAAGACAATCCAGCATTTAACCGTGGTTGCCCAAATGCATTTAACTTACATCGTGTGTCGGGATGAACAAGGTAGCATTTACTTAATCGATCAACATGCGGCTGATGAACGAATTCGTTATGAGAAGCAATTGGCATTATTGGATGATAAGAAATTTGCTATTACACCGTTGGTTCCTGTGATGGTTGATGTGAAGCCTAGTGATGCTAAATTGTTAACCGAGGAAAGAATCCAAGTTCTCGCTTCAATTGGTGTTGAATTAGTTCCGTTTGGTGCAAATGTATATAAAGTGAATACCGTTCCGACATGGGCGATGCAAGACCCTCAATTTTATGTTGAAGATTTACTTCATCAATTATTTGAGGAACCTACCATTCAACCCGATAAATTACGATTATATGCACTTGCCTCTAAGGCTTGCAAAACCAGTATCAAAGCTCAAGATCTATTAACGATGGAAGCAATGCAATCACTTGTTGATCGATTATTTCAATGCCAATACCCCTACACTTGTCCGCATGGTCGGCCAACCATGGTTCAATTTAGTAAACGTCAATTAGAGGCGATGTTCAATCGCTCAGGTTTTTAGGATGATTTATGTCATTGGTGGTCCAACAGGATCTGGCAAAACATCCTTAGCGATTGCGTTAGCAAAATTATGGCAAGCACCGATTATTAATGCCGATGCTTTTCAAATGTATCAAGAATTAAATATTGGTACCAATAAAGAACTAGCAATTTTAAAACCCTTTAAGCCATATTTATATGATCAATTATCACCTACACAATCTCTATCCGTTGCAATGTATCAAAAGGAATTTCGCTCTCTTATTGAAACCCTTATACCAAAGCATCCCAAGATTATTATGGTAGGTGGCACAGGTTTATATATGAAAGCAAGTCTTTATGATTTCGAGTTTGCGCCACAAGAAGTCAGCATCGATTTAACAAAATTTGATACCTTTGATAACACTAAACTTCATGCTCACTTGGCATCTTTAGACTTAGAGGCAAGTCAAAAAATACATGTTCAGAATCGTAGACGTGTCTTGCGAGCAATTGCGATCCATCAAACCACCGGAAAAACGAAAAGTGACCAAGAAAAAGCCCAAAAAAAAGCATTATTGTACCCTGCAACCTTTATTGGTATCCTACCCCAACGAGACTTTTTATATCAACAACTCGATCAACGCGTGGATGCAATGTTTAAACAAGGGTTACTAGATGAAGTTAAAACGTTGGTCAAAAAGTATGGCGATAAGCTTTTGGCTTTCCAAGCGATTGGTTACAAAGAAACCATTGCATATTTAAAAGGTAAAACCACACTTGATGAAGCAATCCAACTTATCAAACAATCTACAAAGCGGTATGCAAAAAGACAAATCACGTATTTTCGGCATCAATTGCCTATGAAATGGTATGGTAGCGGTAAAGAAGCCTTTGAGGACCTTACGACATGATCAATTTTCAATATCAAGTTGGCACCGTTGTAGAAATGAAAAAACCTCATCCATGTGCCTCTCGTTCATCCCAATTTACTATTGTAAAAACGGGTGCAGATATCAAAATGAAGTGTATGGGTTGTGGCAATGTCATGATGCTAAGCCGAGACCACTTCAATCACCGTATTCGCAAAATCATCACACCTAATCTTTAAATCAAAAGCCTATTGATAAGGGAGATGAAGATTCGAAACTTATCATTACATTATCCTTTACCAAATCAAAAGAAAAAAATCATCTTTGATCGACTCAATGTAGAATTTCTCTCACGAGGTATGACTGCAATTACAGGTGATTCTGGTATCGGTAAATCCTCTTTGCTTAAAGTGTTAGGAAATATTATCAAACCGAGTAAAGGTAAAGTAATTTTAACTGAAGCGAACACGTCAGGCCCACCAATTTATTTATCAGATCAACTTGAACTAATTCCAAATTGGAAGGTCAGTGACTATCTTGAATCTGATATTCAAAAATCTCACATACAATCATTAGGATTCAGCGAAGATGATCTTCACAAAACGTTTCGCCAGCTTTCTGGTGGTCAACAAGTTCGCTTAAAAATTATTTTATTTTTATGTCAATCTGCATCTGTTTATTTGCTAGATGAACCAACGCATGCATTAGATGAATTCAATCGAAGAAAACTCATTGGATTTTTAATAAATCAGTCGGTTCAAAAATCAATTATCATCGCAACTCACGACAAAGAACTCATTGAAAAGTCTGATGCCATATTGAACATCCAAAATCCCTTTAAAACATCGCTTGTATTCCGTAATCATTCATCCATTTTACGCTCGACAAACAATCCTGATACGAAGCAAAACTACCATAAGTCTCGGCATCGATGGTTCCAACAACTAGAAAAACTTCATCGTGGTGGGGTTGTCGGATTGATGATTTCAGCAGGAATTTGGATTATCCAAATTGCGCTCTTTTTATCGTGTATTTTCACCTTACAATTTCAAATTCAAATGAATCAGTATACGCAATTGCTTCATACTGATCCTTGGTTAGAGGTGGTTGAAAGACAAACGATACCCATCCATGATTCACCTTTTCAATTAGTCAAAACAACCTTTCCAAAATCAGAAAGTTTTCAAACCATCATTCAAGATTCACAAACTGCATTATGGTTAGTGGATATTTCGACTTGGTTTCCTAAATTCCTTGCCTTGGATGGTATTCAGGTCATGATTCGATTTGTGGATTTACCATTTGATGATGCTAATATCACGACTTCTTGGATTTATCCGAAAGCATATTTGCCCGAGACCCTTTCATTATCGACGATACCTATAACTAATCATGGCGATTTTTTTTCATTTTCAGGGCCTATCCAAATACTGAATACTAGACCACCATTAACATGGTTTGAACCACCACAATTATTATTATCCTATTGGCAATGGTTAGGATTATTAACCCATCATGAAACAGTTTTAGAATCAGAAACCACTAATTTTCTCAATGCATATTTAACTTTTGTTCCACCGCCTCATGCATTAATTTTTGACACCGAAATCAATCATCGAAACGTGATGGATTCATTAACAGATCATCCTTGGCGTTTCACCGTACCCACAGAAAAAATTTATCCACTTATCAATCCTTTGATGAAACCTCTATTAGATTTTCTTCCTATTTTTTCTGTAACTTTAATTTTGATTTGGGTTGCTTTATGGTGGTCGAGATTACATTGGATTTATCAAAACCATCATCGAGATTGGCATTGGATGCTTGCAATTCACCAACCTGCTGCAAGAATTTGGTTTCATATCACGCATTCATTCCACAAACGATCAATGATTACGCATGGTATCTCTATCGCTTTTTTAGGGATAATAATGGAACTCCAAACGCTTGTGAATTTGCCAAGTATCTTCATGATTTTGATTATGCAGTTGAGCGTTTGGGTTATCATCGAATACTTAAAATTAATCATGCTCCAATGGTTTAAATATGTTTGAGGCAATTGGATTAGAAAAACGTTTTGGTAATGAAATTTTATTTCAAGATTTTACATTTCAATTACCAAGTAAAGGATTGATCTTGTTAACTGGTCCAAGCGGAAGTGGAAAAACAACACTCCTTCAAATCCTTCAACTCAATCAACCCAGTAAAGGTCGCCTTCGATTTGATGGCATTGAATTATCGCTACTAAATGCTCAACAACGAATTGATTTTAAAAGGCAATTTATTGCTTCCGTTCAACAAGATGTCAACTTGATTGATCATGCAACCATTCAAGATCATCTGTTGATGATTCAACATATTAAGGGGCAATTTCAACGGCCGCATATTAAACTTGCTATCCAACAATTTCTGCAAGAGGTTTCTCCTCAACAAAGGTTAATGACGTTATCAAGGGGCCAACGTCAAAGGTTCGCGATGTTACTTGCTTGCATGGGTCATTCGAAAATACTGCTTTTAGATGAACCGACAACAGGTTTGGATATAGCGAATCGAAACCGAATTTATCACTTGCTTGCATTATTAAAACTTGACCAACTTATTGTCATGAGTTCACATCAAGCATTAGATGATGGATTGAAAATGGATGGTCATCTATCTTTGCCCAACTCCCAAGTGATGAAGATTCAAATGGATAAAAAAAGGGACAGAATTTTACCCATCTTGAAACAATCTCCATGGCCCATTATTTGGTATTTTCAGTACCATCAAAGACAAAGAAAATTTCAGAAATATCGCAAACGCCTACACTTTTCTCAGACGTTTGTTTTTGCCACGATGGGTGTCATGATTTCTTTGATGATGTTTGTTGGAAAGGAAATCATGCGGGTTACGGAAACTATGATAGGAGGGCAATATCAATATGTTGAACCTCTATTAAAAAACAAATTGATTTTGGAATCTACTGAATCATCTGATCCAATCTTCGCGACCATACCATTTGAAATCGAATTAAGAACATACTATGAAGAATCTTATTTTGAATACTTAAAATCTTTTCATCACTTTTATTTCGACATTAAAGGTTTTCAAGTCGTGCTCAAAGATTTTCACCTGGGATTGATTAATTTAGTTGAAAAGCCAATTTCCCAATCATCTCCATTTTCTTCGATGCCAATGAGAGATGATGAAATTGTTTTAGGCGTTCAAACGCATCATCTTAAATTTCTTGCTCAGTCTTTAAACTGTTTTCCAACATTGGTTTCAATTAATGAAGCATTAGTCCAATCATCCTTAGCTATTCAATTAAAAATCTATGTCCCTGAATGGCAATACCGTGATGAATCAACTTTCTATTTAACAAAGATTGAATTAACAGGAATACCAACATGGTTTCATTCAACTTTGGATTATCCAAAAAAGATTTATGAGAACCGTTTACGAATGCCAAGTAAAGGGTTTGAGGAAATATATGAGAATCAACCATGGAGAGTGGCAAAAACCACGATGATTCAAGTAAAGGATGATGGGGTTTTACTGAAAGATTGGCATAAATTAGAAACGTGGCAACATTATCATTTACAACGCCATCCATCCCTTGGTTGGCAAGTTTTTAAAACTCAACACCCTAGAAATTTACAATTGAATGTTAACGATTTACCTACATCCTTTCATTACCATTCGAAGGTTGGTTACCATTATTATCCAGAGCAAAAACTAAGTGGTTATGCGCAGCCATTCTTTTTCAATTCTCAACCAGAAGGTAATATAAACTATCTTGAAACCTTGAAAGATATTAAAGAGCCTTTCGCTTGGCTTGATGTCCTACCTCCAAATCAAACTTTATTAGGTTATATCCTCGCCAATCCAGGTACGAGCATAAAACTAAAAACGGATGCGGTTTATCAAAACATGTCCATGCATGAGATTGTTGTATCGAATAGTTTACTGGAATTTTGGAATCTAACCATTGGTGATAAGGTTTATATTGATCACGGTATATACCCAAATTTAAATGAAGCAGGACAAATTGAGGTCATCAAGCAGTCAAGTCTTAAAATCATCGGAGGAATAGAAACAGATGGACATTGGCTTTATCATCACCCTCATTGGTTGACCCATTGGTTGATGATCCAGGCATTCACACCTAGTTATCTTTTAGAACCTGAGGCCTGGATTTTTTATGAAAACGTTTTAACCACATCTGAATTTAAAACCATCAACCCATTAAAAGAAGTTCAGGAATCCGTTCAAGACATTCAATCAATATTAGCAATTTCATTAGGTATCTGGTTTTTAATGGTTGGTATTCCATTAATATTTTTGTTTTATTATTATTCGGTTCAAACGTTAATTGCTGATCAAAATAATATAAAGACACTAAAAGGATATGGTGCACCTTGGACTTATGTTGAAAATTGGTATGGTGTGAAATTGTTCGTCTTGGCAATCGAGGTCATGATTCCAACTTTAAGTCTTTTACTGATGATGGATTATTTGCTGAAAGCATGGTTAGGGCAATATTTCTACCTTTCCATTGCATACCAGTTTCCAATTGAAACAATTGCTATCTTTATGCTGTTTGTATTGGTATTTTATGGTGCTTCAATCACGATTCAACTTAAGACATTAAAACAATATTTTCAAAATATTTAACATTCTACTATCTTTTTAAAATAGTTGTGGTATTATCTTTCACGTAGCAGCAAAATGTTAGCTCCTACTAATACTAATTGAAAGGTTTAGGTTTTCGATGAAAGGCTCAGTCAAGATGTTCAACAAAGAAAAAGGCTACGGCTTCATTCGCACTGAAGACGGAAAAGATGTCTTTTTCCATCATTCTTCGATTCTTATGGACGGTTACAAAACCGCCGAAACTGGGGAACCAGTTGAATTCGAAGTTGAAGATTCCGATCGTGGTCCACGCGCCAAAAATATTAAAAAGTTACCTCGGTAATTTTTGATAAATTAGTGCTAAGACAAAAGTCGCCCTCGGGCGACTTTTTTATTTCTTTCAGTCGCTATTTCCTTTATAATGAGTGAGGTCAATATGGGATTAAAAGCTGGCATTGTTGGGTTACCCAACGTAGGCAAATCAACATTATTTAATGCAATTACAAACGCTTCTGTTGAAGCGGCAAATTATCCTTTTGCAACGATTAATCCAAATACTGGGGTTGTTGCTGTTCAAGATGAACGATTACAATTTTTATCATCCCTTTTTAAACCAAAGAAAACGATTCCAGCTACGGTAGAATTTGTGGACATCGCTGGGCTAGTCAAGGGTGCTGCAAAGGGCGAAGGCTTAGGTAATCAGTTTCTTGCAGCGATTCGCGAAGCAGATGCCATTGTCCAGGTTGTACGATGTTTTGATTCGGCAGAAATTATCCACGTTGAAAACTCAGTCAACCCTGAACGAGACATGGATATTATTAACCTGGAATTAATTCTTGCAGATTTAGATGCTATCCAAAGAAGATTAGATAAAGTCAATTCCAAAGCAAGAGGTAATGATAAACTCGCCATTGCAGAACTCGCCATGCTACAAGTCCTAAAACCTCAATTAATGGACGGTACCCCTGCCCGATTAGCGACCCTAACAACCGATCAAAGAAACCTTCTAAATCAAGAATATCAACTGCTCACCAATAAACCGATCCTATACGTTGCCAACATTGCCGAGGATGGATATGGTCAATTAGCCTCAAATCATTATTATCAACAAGTCCTTAAAAGAGCGACGCAAGAAGGTGCCCAAGTTGTACCAATTTCATGTGAAATTGAATCCCAAATTTCAAAATTAGCGGATGCAGAAAAGAAAGAATTCCTCACCACGCTTGGCATCGCTGAACCAGGTTTAAATCCATTAGTGAGAGCAACATATCGTTTACTAAAACTAGCAACGTATTTTACAGTTGGTGAGGATGAATGCCGTGCTTGGACATTCCATCAAGGGATGACGGCCCCACAAGCTGCTGGTGTCATTCATACCGACTTTGAAAAAGGATTTATCAAAGCAGAAATTTATCATTATGATGATATATCGAAACTTAAATCTGAACCTGCTGTTAAAGAAGCGGGAAAATTAAGAATGGAAGGAAAGGAATATATCGTAAAAGATGGAGATATCATCTTTTTCCGATTTAATGTGTAACTATGCTAGATCCTAAAAATATTCGCGTTCGCTACGCTCCATCACCAACGGGTTTTTTACATATCGGTGGTGCTCGAAGTGCATTGTTCAATTATTTATTTGCCAAGAAACATCAAGGTCAATTTATTATTCGCATCGAAGATACGGATATCGAACGCAATGTTGAGGGTGGTGAAGTAAGTCAAATTCGTGACCTTAAATGGTTGGGCATCTTACCCGATGAATCTCCGCTAGAACCTAATCCTAAATATGCTCCATATCGACAAATGGAACGACTAAACACATATCAACAATATGCCAATCAACTTTTAAAAGAAGGTCATGCATATGAATGTTATTGTTCGGAAGAAGAACTCGAACGTTCACGTGAAGAACAACTTGCGAGAGGGATTGCTGCCCCGCAATATAATCGGAGATGTTTACATTTAAGCAAAGAAGATAAAGATACATTTATTAGTCAGGGAAGAAAACCAGTTATTAGAATTAAACTAGAAGATCATTTAACCGTCGCTTTTGAAGATATGGTCAGAGGTCCGGTTTCCTTTAACAATGATGATATCGGCGATTGGGTTTTAATCAAATCCAATGGTATCCCCACGTACAATTTTGCAGTTGTCATCGATGACTATTCCATGGACATTACCCATGTCTTTCGCGGAGAGGAACACTTATCGAATACCCCAAAGCAAATTCAAGTTTATCGATATTTGAAATTTCCAATTCCTCAGTTCGGTCATATGACGATTATTGTCAATGAACATGGAAAGAAACTATCCAAACGCGATGCCTCTATTGTTCAATTCATGTCACAATACCGCGAGATGGGTTACTTACCTGAAGCAATTTTTAACTTTATTTTGTTGTTAGGTTGGTCTCCAGAAGGCACCCAAGAAATATTTACAAAAGCGCAAGCGATTGCCGCTTTTGATGCTAAACGTCTTTCGTCCTCACCATCGATGTTTGATCCGCAAAAAATGAATTGGTTAAATAACTATTATTTGAAGCAACTTTCAGATGATACGTATTGGAATTTGATTGCGCCATTTATTAACAAAGCTCCAGGTGCTCAACTTTTAAGTGAAACCTCACTTAAACTACTTGCAAAAACCTTTAAGGAACAGCTTGCATATGGCGTTCAAATTTTAGATTTAGTGAAGCCTATTCTTGATCCAACATTTTCCTTTGATGATGAAGCAAAGGCACTTCTAGAAAGTCAAGATGGGCAAAAGGCCTTGGCATTATTCACTGAAAAATTATCTCAGTTGGTCGAAATTCAAGGTCCCAATATCAAAGAGATTTTTAAAGCCATTCAAGCAGAAACGGGTTTAAAAGGTAAACCATTATTTATGCCTGTTAGATTAAAATTGACGGGTCAATTACATGGTGCGGAGTTAGCCAATATCATTCCGATTCTTGGTAAAGAACTAACATTAAAGCGGTTAAAAGCATGATTGCAATAGAGTCTCACCTTAAATCACTGTTGATAAAAGCTTTGGCTCCTTTTGGACTAAATGTCACATTAGACGACATTGTTATTGAAAAAACCAAGGATCCAAAGTTTGGAGATTATGCAACCAATGTTTGTTTAAAGTTTGCAAAAACGTTGTCTTTAAAACCGATTGATTTAGCGAAGCAATTGATTGAAAATTTAACTGATCAGCATATTCAAAAAGTTGAAGTAGCTGGACCTGGCTTTTTAAATTTCTTTGTCAAAACAGAAACGTTAACAGCAGTCATCCAAGATATTCTTCGTTTCAATCAAGAATTTGGTAAGAGCAATGTCGGTCAAGGTAAGCGAATTAATTTAGAGTTTGTATCTGCTAATCCTACAGGCCCGATGCACGTTGCACATGCTAGAGCAGCAGCACTTGGCGATGTGATTGCAACTTTACTTACGCATGTTGGTTATCAAGTTACAAGAGAGTTTTACGTCAATGATGCAGGTGGTCAGATTCGTAATTTAGCTTTGTCGATTTTCATGCGTTACCGCGAATTAATCGGTGACAAAGTCACCTTACCAGAAGATGGATATTTTGGTAAAGATATCATTGAAATTGCAAAAGAAATAAGACAACAATACGGAGATAAAATATTAGCTTTTGATGAGGCTTTTTTTAAAAAAATTGGTGTTGAAAAACAACTTAAAAGAATTCAAGAAGATTTAGTCATGATGGGTGTTCATTTTGATGTGTATCGCTCAGAACAAGATGTTCGAAATGAAGGTCATATTGAACTCACTTTAAAAAAACTAGCGCCTTATTTGTACCAGGATCAAGGGGCGACTTATTTGAAAACCACTTCATTTGGTGATGATAAGGATCGCGTCTTAATTAAGAGTGATGGTCAATACACTTACTTTTTACCTGATATTGCATATCACCAAGATAAATTATCAAGAAAACAAGACCAATTAATCGATATGCTTGGCCCTGATCATCATGGATATATTGCAAGAATGAAAGCGGCCCTAACGATACTAGGTTATCCTAACGAAACCTTAGAAATACTGGTGATGCAATTGGTGACCTTAACTGAAAATGGCGTAGAAGTAAAAATGAGTAAGCGAACAGGAAAAGGCATAACCCTGCGCGATCTTGTTGAAGAAGTTGGAAAAGATGCTGCCCGTTATTTTATCGCCGCAAGGTCATACCACAACCCATTAGAGTTTGATTTGGATTTAGCCAAAACAAAAAGTAATGTAAATCCACTCTATTACGCTCAATACGCCCATGCTCGATTGCAATCCTTACTTGAGGCTGGTAAAGATCTTGGACTTGATGAAAATGGTCATGGCCTAGATTCGAATGAAGAATTAGATTTATTGAAGCATTTACGATTATTTCCTCAAGTCATCCATCAAGCTGCACAAGCACGGGAACCAAGTATCGTTGCGCAATACATACAACAACTTGCAAGTTATACCCATAGTTTCTATACTATAAGGCGGGTTATAGACCGTGACCAACCCAAACTATCTGCTGCAAGACTTGCACTTGTTAAAGCGAGTGCTCAGGTTTTAAAAAATAGCCTTGCAATCTTTGGGATCGACGCGCTAAATAAAATGTAAATAAAAGGAGCATCAACATGCCAAAATCAATGCTAGAACTTGCCCACGAATTCATCGTTGCCAAAAAGAAGGCAGTCACCTTTAAAGACATTTGGGCTTATGTCCAAAAAGAAACGGATGAAAAAGAAACACTTCAATTAGGAAGATTTTATAAGTTGTTAACCTTGGACGGACGCTTTGTTGCACTTGGTAGTAATAAATGGGACCTTAAGGCTCGTTATACATTTAAAGAGTTGTATGATGATGCTAGAGGTGTTTTCCGTGAAGTTGAAGGTACAGATGAAGGCGGAGAAGAGTCTGAAGCAGATCCATTCGAAGAGGATGGTGAGGTAGAAGATGGTGAAGAAGATGACAAACCTAAGAAGCGCAAATCTGATGACGAAGATTAATTGATTAAAAAGAAAGAAGGACATGAATATGCCACTCGTAAGTATGAAAGAAATGCTCATCAAAGCATATAAAGAAAAATACGCGGTTGCTCAATTCAACATTAATAACTTAGAATGGACCCTTGCGATTTTAGATGAATGCCAAGCTTTAAAAGCCCCAGTCATCTTAGGCGTCTCGAGTGGTGCTGCGAAGTATATGGGCGGATTTAACACCGTCATGGGCATGATCAATGGTTTAATTAAAGATAAGAAATACTCCATACCGATTGCGGTTCACTTAGACCATGGTGAAACGGTTGAAATTTGTAAACAAGCGATTGATGCTGGATTTACTTCCGTCATGATCGATGCTTCACATCACCCTTTAGAAGAAAACATTAAGCAAACCAAAGAAGTGGTTCAATATGCCCATAGTAAATCACCACTTGTTTCAGTTGAAGCTGAATTAGGTCGCGTTGGTGGTCAAGAAGATCATGTCGTTGCAGAAACGTATTATGCCATTCCTTCTGAATGTGCAAGAATGGTTAAAGAAACTGGTATTGACTGCTTGGCGCCAGCGTTAGGATCAGTCCATGGTCCTTATGAAGGTGAACCAAAATTAGGTTTTAAAGAAATGGCAGAAATTCATCAATTAACCCAAATGCCCTTAGTCTTACATGGTGGTTCTGGTATTCCTGACTTTCAATTAAGAATGGCCATTGAACGTGGAACTGCAAAGATCAACGTCAATACAGAAAATCAAATGGAATGGACCAAGATTGTCCGTGAAGTCTTAGCAAAAGATCCTAAAGTTTATGATCCAAGAAAAATTATTGGACCAGGAAAAGAAGGTATTCGCAAAGTTGTCAAAGCCAAATATGAAGTGTTTGGTTGTATTGGAAAAGCTGCTTAATCAATTGAAACTAAAACCCATTCAATCATGAATGGGTTTTTTCTTTCTCAATCGAATAGATTAAGATAAAATAGAATTATGTTAAAAAGTTTTTTAGAAGACGCTTATCAAGCAGCTTTGCTTGCGTCAAAAGAAATACTATCGATTTATCAAACTAATTTTTCCTTTGAGAATAAACTTGATAACTCACCGGTCACCATTGCAGACCAAAAAGCTGATCTGATCATTCGCCAATATTTAAAAGCAAAATATCCTGATTTTGGATTTTTAACAGAGGAGTCTTCAGATGATTTTTCTCGATTAAATCAAGAATATGTTTGGGTAATTGATCCGATTGACGGCACAAAGGATTTTATCGCAAAGAATGATGAATTTACGATTAATATTGCTTTGGTGCATAAGCAAAAAGTTGTCGTTGGACTCGTCCACATTCCTGCTCAGCACGACACTTATGTTGCCTTAAAAGGTGAAGGAAGTTTTCATCGAATGGGTCATCAGGACCACCGTATTGTTGTGAATCAAAAAATCGATCAATTGACGGTATTAACATCTCGATTTCACCTTCAACCCATCGAAAAAGATGTGATTAAAAAGTATCAAGATTTGGGTAAGATTTCACACATTCAAACATTCGGTAGCGCTATTAAGGCTTGCAAAATCGCTGAAGGTTTAGCAGAAATTTCTTATCGATTATCACCAGGCACAAAAGAATGGGACACTGCTGCAAGTGATTTAATTGTCTCAGAAGCAGGTGGTTTTTTTATCAAACCCAACAAAGAAAAGTATCAATATAATCGACCTGATGTTAGGAACCTTGAAGGTTATGTCATTGTTAATCGGTTAGATAATTTATTATTATGAAGTTTACTCAAACATCTTGGATCTTTGTTTTAATCCTTACAAGTTGTACGAATTTCCCCTCTTCTGATTCGTTGGAAACCTCAAGTGATTCTACAGAAATCACGAGCGACATAAGCTCAGAAATCCTAACGAGTTCAACCCTCACCAGTTCAACACCATTAAGTCCAATTGTGACCATTGATCTTTTTAACCTAAATGATTTTCATGGCGCCGTTGAATATAATCCCAGCAATAAAGAAATTGGCATCAATCGCCTTTCTCAATATTTTAAAACGCAATTAGCATTGAATCCAAACAGTGTCTTTCTATCCAGTGGTGACATGTGGCAAGGAAGTGCCGATAGCAATATAACCAGAGGTCGACTTGTTGTGGATGCCATGAACCATCTTGAATTTTCAGCAATGGCCATTGGCAATCATGAATTTGACTGGACAGACACCTATATCGAGCAAAATCAACAACGATCCAACTTTCCATTGCTTGGTATTAATATTATCGATAAGCAGACCCAACAAAGGGCAAGCTTCGCAGATGCATCCGTTTTAATCGAAAGAAGTGGAATTCAAATTGGCATTATCGGCACGATTGGATCTACGTTAGAAAGTACGATTTTAACAAGCGCGGTCATGAATTATGATTTTGTTCCTTACACCAATTTAGTAAAAGATGAAAGCGAACGATTACGAGATTTGGGTGCCGATTTAATTGTCTTACTGAATCATGATGGCAGTGTTGAATCGGGTGTGATGCCTTATGTCGATGCGGTTTTCAATGGTCATACGCATCGCCGAGAAGTCTTTCATGTGGATGGTAAACCAGTTTATCAAGGTCAAGCATATGGTCAAGCCATCAGTCATGTGCGATTTGTATTGAATACGGTGAACATGGTTCCAAGTTTTGTGCAGAATCAATCAGGTGTTTATACGTATGATATGTTACTCAGCTCTAATCGATTTCCGACTGAAGATCCTGAAATGAAAGCGATATATGACCAATATTTAAATAATGAAATTAATGCGATTAAAAATGAAGAAATTGGATTCGCGGAAGGTGCCTTCTCCCGCAATAATCTTGGACAACTCGCTGTCGATGAAATGTTGCAATATGGTCAATCCGTTAAACCTGATGTTGTGGCAAGTTTCCATAATACGGGTGGCGTGAGAGCTACGATTGATGAAGGGCCTGTAACGTACGGAGAATTATATAAAGCCTTTCCTTTTGATAATGAATTAATGATTGTTTCGGTGACAGGAGAAGAATTATCATGGTGGTTATCAGAAAGTTTATACAAACGTACCATTCCAAATTTAACCCCGTTCAATTTGGACCAAACCTATTGGATTATTTCCATTAATTACTTAACTGAAAAACATTTTGAATCTTCGCAGTATCCTCATGATTTAGAAACTGCAATTAATACCCATCAATTTATTCGAGAACAATTAAAAACCCGGTGGCAACAAGAAGGTACCATCCGGGCGATTGATTACAATTAAATTTAACTACTTAACTTGCAGTTCAATCGGTAAACCTTGCGGTTTTTCACTTGCAAGTTTAACGGCTAAGATACCGGGAACTTCTTCCATTAGAATGACTTCTAATCCACCAGAAAGTGTTGAATCGATAAGACCACAAGAAGAACAAGCGCCTTCCATTCGTAAATAAACAATGCCATCAATAAAGGAATCAAATTCAACATTACCACCATCACGAATAATGAAGGGGCGAACTTTATCTAAGGCTTCTTCAATTTGTTGTTCGATTGTCATGTCAATATGATAACGAGATTTTTACTGAGTAGCAATCAATAAGATTACAAATAAAAAACCATCGTTATCAACGATGGTTTGGTGCCCGGGGACGGACTTGAACCGTCATGGTGTCGCCACCGCAGGATTTTAAGTCCTGTGCGTCTACCAATTTCGCCACCTGGGCATACAATGGTCTCCCGCGAAGGAATCGAACCTTCGACCCCTTGCTTAAAAGGCAAGTGCTCTAACCGACTGAGCTAGCGGGAGTCTTTTGGCTGGGGTACCTGGGATCGAACCAGGGAATGATAGAGTCAAAGTCTATTGCCTTACCACTTGGCTATACCCCAAAGAACGAATGGTGGAGGCTGGTGGATTCGAACCACCGAACCCGAAGGAACTGATTTACAGTCAGCTGCGTTTGGCCGCTTCGCTAAGCCTCCATCGGTGTGCTCACACTGGTAGAACATGGTGGATGTTGAGGGGTTCGAACCCCCGACCTCCGCCGTGTAAAGGCGATGCTCTCCCAACTGAGCTAAACATCCCTTGGGCCTACGCGTGCTTACTTAATATATCAAAAGGCGTTTTTTTAGTCAATGAAAAAACCTAGAAAACGCTAGCAATTAATAACCTTTTTTACCAAGCAATCTGAACATATTTCGTTTGTAAATTTCAACACCTGGTTGATTAAATGGATTGATGCCTAATAGATAACCAGAATAAGCGACTGTTTTCATAAAGAAATACAAAAGATGACCAATATGATGAGCATCCATTTGATCAAGCGTGATAAGGATCACTGGAACTTGACCTTCTTCAACGTGGGCTTGCAACGTGCCAAGATAAGCTTTCTCATTCACAAAAGATAAAGGTCTACCCGCTAAATAATTTAATCCATCCGCATCATTGACACTGAGGGGAACAGTTAAGTCGTAGGTTGGTTTTTTCACATAAAGGACCGTTTCAAATAAAATAGGTGAACCATCTTGAATAAATTGACCCACACTGTGTAAATCAGTACTAAAGGATACAGAACCCGGTAATAATCCTTTATTTTCTTTACCTTCAGATTCGGCAAAAAGTTGCTTAAGCCATTCTGCAATCATGGCAAATTGGGGTTCATAAGTCACAAACATCTCGACAGCTTTTTCTTGATAAAGTTGATGACGTGCAATGGCGTATTGTAAAGCCGGATTGGTGTCAATTTGGCTATTGCTATAGGCATTCATTGCCTCTTTAGCACCTGCCATGAGTGCTTGAATATCAATCCCTACTGCAGCGATTGGAAGAAGTCCAACTGCAGTTAAAACCGAATAACGGCCCCCGATATCATCAGGCAAATTAAATGTCACATAACCTTCTTGATTGGCAAGAGAACGCAGTGCACCTTTTTCTTTATCAGTGGTTGCAAAAATAGCTTTTCTAGCTTCAACAACGCCAACTTTCTTTTCTAGTAAATCTTTCAAAAGTCTAAATGCAATCGACGTTTCAGTGGTCGTTCCCGACTTTGAAATCACATTGATTGCAAAGGTTTTATTTGCTAAATAATTTAAAACTTGTTGGGTATATGTCGGTGAAAAAGTTTGTCCAAGATAAATAACCTCAATTGATTTTTCTTTACTTGGCATTAAACCTTGAACGGCATCAATAACTGCTCTAGCACCAAGGTAAGATCCTCCGATACCACATACGACAAGAACCTGAAAACGTTCCCGAATCAATCTTGCCGTCTTTTGAATGAGTGAAAATTCTTCTTGGTCATATTGATTTGGCCATTGATCCCAACCTAAAAAATCACCACCTGGTCCTTTTTTTGTTGCGATCAAATCCGTGATGCGATTGATACGGTCTTGATAATCCTTGAGGGATCCTTTCAATTTGGTATGCGTTAAGTTAAGTGACAGCATATGCTAGTCCTCCAATTTCTTTTTTTGAGCTGCAATCCAGGTCGGTAACATCGATTTGAGCGGACCAAAATCAATTTCATGAGGTGGAACTTTAAACCAAAAAGGATGCGCTTTATCAGTTAATTCATCTTTTTTTATCAATCGTTTGATGGATAATTTTAAATGTTGATTGGTTGGTTCAATCGCTAACACTTTTACTCGAACATATTCTCCCACGATTAAATAGGTTTCAATGCGTTTAACATAATCTTCAGAAATTTCAGAAATATGAACCAATCCCTTTTGACCATTTGGAAAACCAATGAAAGCGCCGTAAGGTTGAATATCAATCACTTTTCCAACAATAATCTCATCGACTAGATAACTACTTTGATTCATTATTTTATTAATTTTTGTAGGAGTAATAGGTCATCTTCGGTGACCACTTTAAAATTTAGACGGCTTCCGGTAACAACGTGGACTTTTTTACCCATTAAAAACAAGAGACTCGCATCATCGATGGCAGTCTTAATTTTTAACTTTCGAGCATATTCGTGTGCTTCTAAAATAGTTTCAAATGCAAAGGCTTGTGGAGTTTGAGATAAATAAATATCTTTTTTACCAAGATAATTGTTTAAAGTGGCTTCATTATCCACAACAAATAATGAATCGTTGATTTGACGAGCAAGGGTCATTGCTGGATAGTTTTTTAATTTTGCGATTAAGGCGTCCAACAATGATGCACTAATCATAGGTCTAGCCACATCATGAATTAAAACGTAGTCAGGTTTAATATGAAGCTTTGCATATTGCAATCCCAAATAGGAGGATTCTTGTCTAGTTTTTCCTCCAGCAATCACATGAATCGTTTTGGATTTTGAATAGGATTTGATTTCATCTTGAACTTGAGAAATAAATTTATCATTAACAACCAAGATGATTTGATCAATTTTTTTATGTTTTGCGAAGGTATCAAGTGAAAATTGATAGAGTTTCTTTTTACCTAATTGTAAAAATTGCTTTGGGGTTACTCTAGATTTAAGCCTTAAACTTTCTCCAGCAGCTAATAAAATTGCAGTAATCATTATTTTTTTACTTCCTTTAGCTCGAGTAATTCACTGATCGCCATCTGTTGAATATTTAATTTAACCACTTTTTCCAATAATGAATTTTGAGAATAATCGGCTTCGCAAACAAAATTGACTCGTTCATCTTGAATTAAAAGTTTTGCTTTCTCGATATGACCTTTTGAATAAACTGCAATTGATTTACCACCATGTTCTTTGGCCATTAGCATAGCAGGCACATCCGTTAATCCATCCCCAATGTAAATGAGGTTACGATATTTGATACGCTTTTCTTTAGTTCTTTCGTTTACTTTGTCATCTTCAGATTGGTTTAAAATTCCCTTGGCAATTCTAAAAAAATATTGTGTTTTCATTGTGTAATTAATGGCTATTTTTGGCCAGATTGCCTCATGAGAATCTTGAGAAAACAAAAACTCACAACCAAAAATTTTAGTAAACTCTTTCGCAATTTTTGTGCCATCAATAATTTCTTTAGTTCCTGAAGTAATAATGTAATGCTCAACCTCTACACCTTGACTGTCAGCAAAATTTTTAATTCTTTTAAACCAGGTTTCTAAACCAGGAAAAAATTTCACGCGATTACCAAGAGAAAACAAATATTCCTTCGTAAGCTTAATGCCTCGTTTTTTACTTTCCTCTATCATCATGTACATATAAGAGAGGATTTTTTCCATACCAGTCTTTATAGAATTTTGATTTGTTTTTTCCCAAAATTCTTCTGGTTTCATACCTAAAGAAGGGATAAAACTGAAATTTTGTAAGTCCTCAATTGCCAATGTGCGATCAAAATCATAAATAATTCCAATAATGGGTTTTTTCATAGTTTTATTCTACCATAAAACACTTAAACATAAGATAAAATTACGCTAATATCACGATTTCTTAAGATTTTTGAATATTAATTTAACCCAAGGTAAATGTCAAAAAAATGCAATTATGTTATAATTTTGGAGTCATGGAACCCTTAGAAATTCTCGTATTAGTGGTCATTGTTATCATAGGAATTTATTTAACTCTATCTATTTTCTTTGCCTTTCAAATGCGAAGTTTTTATACACAATTATCCAAAAGAAAGGATGCAATTGATGTTTTAACCGCGCAAAAATATGATCTTCTGAGAATGATTGGTAAATTATTTGTTCGTCATCAAATTGATGTCCCCCAAGAATTTATTCTTTCAAAAAGACCTCGGTTTGAAGATACACTTCAAAACATCAAGGATACTGAACGAACCATCGTGAAAAGTTTTTTAGTTCAGACTTCACAAGCACTCTTTTATTACGGTGAACAAAATCAAGCATTATCAGTCAATCCTGAATATGTTTCTTTGAAGAAATCCTTAGCTGAAATTGATGAATTGTTCCGAAAACAAGTTGCAATTTTTAATGCATTAGCGACCAATTACAATTGGTGGCAAAAATTCATTTTATACCGATGGGTATCGCTTCTTTTTAGACATCAAATCAAAGAATTAATTTCGTAAAAAAAGAGGAATTTATATGAAAAAGCCTGTAATTCTTGTCATCATGGATGGTTATGGTATTCGAAAAGAAACGTATGGTAATGCCATTGCCAAAGCTAAGAAACCTAATCTTGATCGATATTTTGCAAAATATCCCTACACTCAAATTCAAGCCTCTGGTTTAAACGTTGGATTACCCGATGGTCAGATGGGTAACTCTGAGGTAGGTCATCTTAATATTGGTGCAGGAAGAATCGTATACCAATCCCTAACCCTTATAGACCAAGCGATCAAAGACGGGACTTTTTATCAAAACAAAAAGTATTTATCGGCGATGGAATGGGCAAAATCTAAAGGAAAAAAACTTCATATTATTGGATTGGTTTCGGATGGTGGCGTTCATTCTCATTTAACGCATCTTCAAGCCATCATTAAGCTTGCCGCAAAACAAGAAGTTCCGAATGTTTATTTCCACGCACTTATGGATGGTCGCGATGTTGCCCCTCAACTTGGGGAAAACTATATCAAGACTTTATTGAGCACGATGCAGGAATATAAAACGGGTCAACTTGCTTCTATCGGTGGTCGATATTATGCGATGGATCGAGATAAAAACCTTAATCGAGTTGCAAAAGCTTATGATGTCATGGTTGAACATCGAGGTCCTAGTTTCAAGGATTATCGCCAATACTTTAAAGATCAATATCAAAACCTTCCCAAAGAAGGTAAAGATCCAAGTGATGAATTTTTAATTCCCGCTTTTGCTGAGGGCGTACAAGGTAAGATTGAAGATGGCGATGCCGTTATCTTCATGAACTTTAGACCTGATCGCGCGATTCAATTTTGTACGCTTTTGACCAATCCTACTTTTTATTCGAACCCCCCAATAAAAGAAGGTAAACCATCATGGGTAGCTTATCAACCAACAAAATCACTTCAAAATATCATGCTAATCCAAACCATGAAGTATGCAGATTCTGTGAAAGGTGAAATTGCTTTTAAATTACCAAGTTTGGATAACACGCTTGGACCTTGGTTAGCTTCGCATGGAAAATCACAATTAAGGGTTGCCGAAACCGAAAAGTATCCTCACGTCACTTTTTTCTTCGATGGAACAATCAATTATGATGGTGTAGAAAAACCAGAATTACCAGGCTCGAGAAGGGTGCTCATCAATTCACCTAAAGTTGCCACCTATGACCTTCAACCAGAAATGAGCGCTTATGAAGTTCGAGATGCAGTCATGAAAGAATTGAATAAAGGTGATCTTGATGTTGTCATCATTAATTATGCAAATTGCGACATGGTCGGACACACAGCAGTAGAAAAAGCTGTTATTAAATCCGTTGAAGTTGTCGATGAATGTGTTGGATCCATTATCGATTGGTGTGATCGTCATGGTGGAAAACTAATCGTAACCGCTGACCATGGAAATGCAGATCAAATTCTAACCGAAGATGGTAAGCCTCATACTGCTCACACTACCAATTTAGTTCCGGTCTGCATTAATATTCCAGGCCTGCGTTTAATGCCGACAGGTGGTAAATTAGGTAACCTTGCTCCTACCATCCTTGATCTACTAGGATTAGAAAAACCTATTGAAATGACCGAGAAAAGTCTTATTATTAAGTAAATGCATTTGCATGGAGGCAAAAAAATGACAAAAGTACTCAAATTTAGTGAATATCCATTACACTTACCCAAATTTCCTAAGCTTGAAAAGAAATTTAACTCGTTAATTTCCGAATTTGAATCTGCTCCTAATGCTCAATTCCAACGCCGTATCATGAATAAAATTGGTAAATTCTTTGATGAAATTCAAACTGACTTTACCATTATTACAACACGGCATTCTATTGATACCCGTGATGAAACTTACAAGAAAGCGAACGATCTAGTTAATGAAGTTGGACCGATGGTACAAGGTTTAGGAAACCGCTACTCTAAATCTGTTTTGGCTAGTAAGCATCGCGTTGAATTAGAAAAATTAGTTGGCTCTTTTTTATTCAAAAAATTAGAATTAGCCGCTAAAACCTTTGATCAGAAAATCCTTCAAGACTTACAAGAAGAAAACAAATTAACAACCGAATATGATGCCTTGATGGCAAGTGCTCAAATTCCATTTGATGGTGGCACTTATAATCTTTCACAAATGGGAAAATTCGCTGTTAGTAAAGATCGTGACATTCGCAAAAGAGCCAGTAAAGCAGTTGAAAATTGGATGGCTGAAAAAGAACAACCACTTGCAGACATTTACAGTAAATTAGTGACTTTAAGACATGGAATGGCAAAGAAACTAGGTTATCCTTCGTTTACCCATATGGCATATGACCGAATGGGCAGAACGGATTATGGTCCAAAAGAAGTGAAATCCTATCGCGATCAAATTTTTGAATCCGTTGTTCCACTATCCAATAAACTCATTCGCCAACAAATTAAGCGAATCGATGTGCCAGCTCCAAAGTTCTATGACTTAGCGATTCAATTCAAAGATGGAAACGCCACCCCAAAAGGTGATAAAAACTATCTAGTTAACGCTGCCTTGAAGATGTATAGCAAAATGGGCCAAGAAATTGGTGAATTCTTCCAAGCGATGGTCACTCAAGAATTATTAGATTTAGAAGCAAAACCTGGTAAGCGTGGTGGAGGTTATATGACCTTCTTCCCTCGTTATCAAATGCCATTTGTCTTCTCTAACTTCAATGGCACCGCAGGTGATGTTGATGTCTTAACCCATGAAATCGGTCACGCATTCCAAGGTTACATGTCTAGAAAAATTAAGCCAGTTGAATATCGAGATCCAACCATGGAAGAAGCAGAAATTCATTCGATGTCTATGGAATTTTTCGCCACTCCTTACATGGAATCCTTCTTTAAAGAAGATAAAGATAAATACTTATTTGGACATTTAGAAGGTGCGATTAACTTCTTACCATATGGTGTTACCGTTGATGAATTTCAACATTGGGTTTATGACAATCCTACTGCCACGCATGATCAACGTTGTGCTAAATGGCGCGAAATTGAAATGAAGTATACCCCATATAAGAAATACACAGGTTTCCCACTTTACGAAAAGGGCACACGTTGGATGCGCCAATCTCACATCTATGGTGCACCATTTTATTACATTGATTACACATTAGCCCAAGTGATCGCATTGCAGTTCTTAGGCTTAATGAAGAAAAATCATGAAAAAGCTTGGAAGAAGTATGTCAAGGTTTGTTCGTTAGGTGGTAAGTATCCATTTACGCAACTTTTAGACAAGGCAAAGTTAAAGAATCCATTCCTCGAAGGAACCATTAAGAAAACGTTTAGACCTGTTAAAAAGATTTTAAAGACTTACGGCGAATCTTTTAAAGCCTAAATCGATAGAATCAAAAGAAAAACTTAAGGCTATCACCTTAAGTTTTTTTATTTTTCAAACATAGCAAATAGGAAATTGAATTGTCAAGAAAATCATTTAATTTTTTCTAGATAAATTCTCTTTACAATTGTTTCTCTATGGTATTATAAAACCATAACTTATTTATATATCTGGAGGCTCATGCATGGAAGTAAGATTAGAAAACTTAACCAAAGTTTTTGAAAGTAAAAATTCTGCCCGAACTATTGCTGTCAATCAATTTAATTTTACCATTCCAGATGGCAAACTCGTAGGTCTTTTAGGGCCTTCAGGATGTGGTAAGTCAACGACTTTGTACATGATTTCTGGCTTACTATATCCAACTCATGGAAGAATCTTCTTTGGTGATGAAGATGTCACTGAACTCTCTCCAGAACAACGTGGCATTGGTTTAGTCTTTCAGAATTATGCACTTTATCCACATATGACTGTCAGAAAAAATATTTTGTTCCCTTTGGAAAACATGAATCTTAAAAAGAAGGCGATTGAAGATGCTATACAGCTTGCAAATATCACCATTTCACCTAAAGAAGCAAAACGTTATTATCAATTCGTCAAAGAAAGCACAAGTTTAAAAAATAAATTTAAACGTTTAGAAAGCGAAGCAAAAGCCGTTTATCAATCCAAATTAATTGATTTAGCAAAAGCAAAACAACTAAAAGAAACATCGAAAACGTCTCATGCATCACTTCAACAAGCGTTTAAAGAACAAGTAAAAGATTTTAAAACACAATATGAAAAAGAATTGTTAAAAATCAGTCCTGAAAATCTTAAAGATCTCGTTTCAAAAATGAACGATGCTTATGCTGCAATCGAAAAGCCATATTTAAAACAAAAACAATCGCTGAAGTTACAATTGTTATTAAATCCGATGAATTGGTTTCATTTTAATGATCACTTCTGGAAAGCATTAAAACCAATCGTTCCTGAAACCATTAAACAAGTAGAAGAAGCGCGTTATAAAGACTACCAAAAATTGATGCATGATGAAGCAGTTGCGATGGCTAAGTTAGTGGGAATTGAGGACCAGCTAAACAAGCGACCCGCACAATTATCAGGTGGTCAGCAACAACGTGTTGCCATCGCTAGAGCCTTAGTTAAAAAACCCAAAGTTCTCTTACTTGATGAACCTTTATCGAACCTAGATGCTCGCCTAAGACTTCAAACTAGAGAAGAAATTAAGCGTATTCAAAAAGAAATTGGTATTACAACTGTCTTCGTCACCCACGATCAAGAAGAGGCGATGTCCATTTCAGATGAAATCGTATTGATGAATTTTGGGGCTGAACAACAAAAAGGAAATCCCCAAGACGTTTATAATCAGCCTGCTAACTTATTTGTTGCTAAATTTTTAGGCACACCTCAACTCAATCTATATCAAGGTACTTTAAAGAGTGGAAAAGTCATGCTCCAAGATCAAGTTGTCTTCGAATCTAGCGCCCTCAAAAATAAGTCCATGGATGAAGTCTTGATTGGCGTTCGTCCTGAAGGATATGAAATGGATGAAAAAGGGACCCTCACTCTTCAACCACAATTTATTGAAATGATAGGAAGGGATGTCTCACTCGTGGCAAGCCATCCTCAAGCCCAAACACCAAGTATTCGCATTATTTTAAATAGCGATGACTTTTCAGTCAAACCTAAGCAATCAATCAAGGTTAAATTGAAACCACATAAAACTTTTATTTTTGAAAAAGCGACGGGTCGGAGATTAGCATAATGTTAGATCACAAGCGCGATCTTAAAGCGTGGTTATATCTGATCATACCTTTATTTCTTCTTACTATTTTTACGTTTTATCCATTAATAAAAACCTTCTTAATTTCTTTATTTTCAGAATATAATGCACTCACGGATGACTTTGGACGATACTTTGATTTCTACGCTTATACAGCGATTTTTAACGATCGTTTTTTCATGAATGCATTAAGCAATACCTTGGTCATTGTTTTTGTTTCAGTTCCAGCATCTACCGTCCTGGCTCTACTGATAGCCGTGAGTTTAAATTCGATAAAACCATTACAAAAAATATTTCAAACGATCTTTTTTATCCCTTATGTCACCAATGCTCTTGCGATTGGGATGGTATTTAATGTGATGTTTTCTCATCCCTTAGTTGGTGGTGTTGCCGCAGAGGGCTTAATCAATACATTGTTTCAAACGGCCATTGATTGGGTCGGCCCAACTGCAACTGTAGAACGTTGGAGAACTGTGGTTTTGGTCTACACCATCTGGAGCGCATTGCCCTTTAAAATTCTTGTCTTTATAGGCGGTCTACAAAATATTTCTAAACAATATTACGATGCAGCGAAAATTGATGCAGCACCGAAATGGAAAGTGATGACAAGAATCACCATTCCTTTATTGTCACCAATTATCAGCTACATTCTCATCACTTCATTTATTGGATCGTTTAAAGCTTATGAATCAGTATTATCGGTCGTAGGTAGTGTCGGTAGAAGTTTAGATCGTAACCGGTGGACAGCGGTTGCATACGTCTATGACAAAATTGGTATTTCAGGTTTAGATATCAATAACATTTCTTACTATTCTAGAGGAGCTGCTGCGGCTGTTGTTTTATTTTTCATCATTATGATTTTTACTTTTTTGAATTTGTATATTTCAAAAAAGACCGTTCATTATTAAGGAGTTTGATATGGCACAAGCAATTCAATTAAGAAACAATCAAAACTATCAATTTGATCAAAAACTAAAAATTCAAAGAACAGGTCAATTATTTCGAAATGTAGTGCTTTATACTTTTTTAACCGTGATGGCCTTCGTGGTGATTGTTCCTTTTTATTGGATGTTGAATGTTTCCTTTCAAAGTAGCAATGAAGTATTGAACTCATTAAATGTAAGTTTTTTTCCAAAAGTATTTTCTCCACAAAACTATACGAATGTGTTTCTTTATAGTTCCGCGGCTCAAGGAAATATTGATTTTAGCCGCTATTTGTTTAACACAATCCTCGTTGCTTTTTTTACAACTTTAGGTGGTACGTTCTTTTCAATTCTTGTGGCATTTGCCCTGGCAAGGTTAAATTTCAAAGGTCGGGATTTGATCTTCACCATTCTCCTTGCAACAATGATGATTCCTGGCGAAATGCTTGTGATTTCCAATTTCGTTACCGTTTCTAGATTAGGATGGGTGAATGCTAATAACGCAGGCTCCTATTTAGCAGTCATCATTCCGTTTTTGGTTTCCATTTTTCACATTTACTTATTAAGACAAACGTTTAAACAAATTCCTAATGAACTTTATTACGCAGCTAAAGTTGATGGTTGTACGGACTTTAAGTATCTTTGGAAAGTCATGGTCCCAATGGCAAAGTCCTCTATTGTCACGATTGTCATCTTAAGAATCATGGGTACGTGGAATGCTTATATTTGGCAAGACATCGTTGCCAACGAAAAATATAAATTGGTGACCACTTGGTTACGAAGCTCATTTGTAGACTTAGCGGACACAGGGTCAGGTCGAGTGCTAACGAATTATCAAATGGCTGCAACGGTCATCGTAACGGTGCCACTTTTATTACTGTTTATTTTCTTTAGAAAGTACATCATGAGTGGGGTTTCTCGCAGTGGTGTTAAGGGTTAACAATTTCTTAACAAAAACCTCTCTTAACAATTCTTCATCATGTTATAATTTTTGAGGAGGAAAATGAATGTTAGTTAAGTCATTTCAATTCAAAGCCATTGCATTTGCTTCTTTAACCCTTTTACTTGCTGCTTGTCAAACCAGACCTAGTAGTGAAAATCCTACTTCACTTGATCAATCCTCAAGTGAAAACTCCGGTGATTCAACCACCACCAGTTCAAGTAGCGCCTCGATTGATCCTACCGCTCCTAAAATTGTCAATTGGTATAACGTACCCCAAGATATCGTCTTAGATACAACGACGCCAGTGACCATTACATTTTGGCACCGGATGGGCGCAAGTAGTCAAGCGATCGTTCAAACTTGGATTCAAGAATTTAAAACACTTTATCCTCATATCACTGTTACAGAAGAACGCGTTGCCAATGACTATACAGCTGTTGCTGATAAAGTTGCTCTATCAATCACCGCGGGTACGGAACCCGATATCGTTGAAGGTTATCCAGATTCGGTCGCTCGATATGCTCAAGCAAAAGCACCCCTTGCTCTCAACAATTTTATCAATCACCCTGAATATGGCTTGACCCAAGAACAACAAGATGATTTTTTACCTGGTCTTTGGGCAGAAGGTCGTAGTTATGACAATGCTGGAACCATCCTTTCTTTACCTTTCACTAAATCTACTGAAGGTTTCTTTTACAACGCTCCTTATTTTGCCCAACATGGTTATGAAGTTCCAAAAACCTGGGATGATGTTTTTGCCATCGCTGAAGACATAAAAGCCAGAGAACCAAACGCCATTCCATTTGGATACGACTCTGAAGATAACTTATTCATTACGGGTGCAAAACAATGGGATGCACCTTACACAGGTTATAATTCGACAACTGGTCGAGGAGAAGTACTCTTTAATAATAATGAAGCTAAAAACATGGTGAGATATTTTAAAGATAAAGTAGACCGTGGTTTGATGTTAACGCGATCCCTAAATGCTGATGCCTACACTTCCGATATTTTCAAAACCAACCAACGGCTCTATATGTATGTGGGTTCCACAGGTGGTACCCGTTATGCATACATCGGTGCCAGTGCGTCTGTATTTGATTCGGGTTATCGTGTTGGTGTTGCGCCTTTACCATCAAAAACACTTGATACTCCAGCCCAAATTCAACAAGGTCCAAACATTACTTTGTTGCGAAAGGGCAATAATACCCAACGTATGTTGGCAGCATGGTTGTTTGCTAAATACATGACGGGAGCAGAACAATCCGCACAGTTCTCGATTCCTTCAGGTTATGCACCGATTCGTTTTTCGGCATATGAAACACAACGTTGGCAAAACTATGAAGCCACAATTGTTTCTAACCCAACAACGTCAATCGATGCTCAAAATAAACTCGTCAGAGAAGCGATTGAGATGTTTTTAGAAAATAGCCAAAACTTTTTCACATCCGCAGTGTTTAACCTCAGTTCAAAAACGCGAACAGAAGTAGGTGCTCTCTTAGTGAAAATTTTCGCTTATGATCCTACCGATGAAACGGATTTAAATAATTACATCAACAATCAATTTAGTGAAAGCTACGATTTTATTGTTAACTAATTTATGAAAAACCAATCAAAAAAACATAAAGGAGGTCAATTTATGTCAAAGAAATTTGGTTTAATGTCAGTCTTACTCGGGAGTATGTTACTCGTTGCGTGCGGAGAAACAGTTTCTTCTAGCACCCCAACCAGTACGCCAACGAGTACAACGACCTCGACAACCTCAACGGTTTCGAGTGTTACCCCATCGAGTTCGAGTGTCTCTTCATCTCAAATTGATGAAGCTCAAGAATTCTTGGATATTGCTTATGATAGCTTAGGTGGTTTGATTGCTGATCCATCTAATATTACCGCTGGTTTCCAAGTTCCTTCCAATCTTGCCAATGGTGTTACTGCAACGTGGTCTTCTTCAAATCCAGGTGTTTTATCCTTTGGACAACCCGCTCAAAATACTGGGTTAATTAATACTGTCGTCAATCGTCCAAGTAATGGAGATGGAGATGCTCGATTTAATATTTCGGCAATTTTATCGATTCCTGCGACGTTAACGAGTGGTGATTTAACTAGAACCTGGACCATCGAAATCACAGTTAAAGAAAATGAAGTTCCAGAACTTGTGATTGAAAATGTTTCAGACATCTTAGCCATTCGCGATGTAGCCTATGATGGCACATTAAATGTCACCCTTGATGATTTAACAGTCATTGGTAAATCTGCTGGTGATGCCTTTGCATATGATGGAACTGGCACAATTTTAATTTATGGAGGCGCAGCCGCTTCCATGGAAGTTGGTAAAGTTTATACCGTTTCCGGTATTGCAGAATGGTACTTTGGTCTATGGGAAATCACTGATTCAACTGCGACTTTACAAGCAGATGATCAAGCTCAATTCCCAACGAAGGAAACCGTTGATAGTGTCGATACCAAAGTTGCCTCACTTGTCACAGAAGGTAAACACTTATCAGCTTTTGGCAATGCTGCCTCTGGTAATTTTGAACCGATTTATGCAAGTTTAACTG
>JBDLRZ010000014.1:0-9461 GCA_039799785.1 Bacillota bacterium
GTTTTGTCGGATGGCTAATCCCCACCATCCTTGTCAGAAGTGGATTAGACACACAAGGACCAGAATATGCTCTCAGTATGCTGCTTTTATTTTTACTCATCCTCGCTATCGGTGGTTTTATGTCTGGTGTAATTCTTGGTTTTTCTTTATTAGAAAATAAAGATGAACAAACCATCAAAGCTATTGCCGTATCTCCCATTACGGTCCAAGGTTATACCTTGTTTAAAACGACTTATGCATTGGTCTTTGGTGTGCTTGGAAATTTTGTGATGTTATTTGGCATGAAATATTTATTTGGTGACACCTTTTCATTTACGTATGGAGAAGCTTCGTTTGGTTTGGTTTCCATTGATAATGGTTCGATTATTTTATTTTCAATGGTATCGAGTTTGATTACGCCAACGGCAGGCGCATTAATGGCAGCCCTAGCAAAAAATAAAATCGAAGGTTTTGCCTTGATGAAATCTGGTGGGATTGTCTTTATGGTACCTTTACTGATTCTTTTAGAAGCATTTGGAGATTGGAAACAATTCATCTTAGGCATTTCGCCCAATTTTTGGGCGGTGAAAGGTTTCTATAATTTAGCACTCAATACCCAAGGACCTGATGACTTAACCTTTGGTTGGTACCTCCTGATTGGAACCATTTATATGGTGATTATCGCTTCGTTTGCTTTACGCTTTTTTATTCGGCGTGTGAACGCAGAAAGGAGCTCATAACATGCCTTGGTGGGGTTGGATATTAATCGCCGTTGCAGTGGTTGTGATTGGTTATCTCAAATTAAAAGTTTGGGGTACCATGACAAAAAGGAAATCACCAAAACCAAATCAAAAAGAAGAGGACTAATTATCCTCTCTGATAGGGTTTCAACATGTGCTCAGGCGCATGTTTTTTTATTTGTTGTAATACAAAATAAGGATTGAGTAATAACTCTCTACCTAAATAAATTAAATGACAATCTTGATCGAGTGCAGATTCAATTTGTTCCAATGTTGTTACTAGTCCACCACCAATGGTAAGGATGCCTGATGCTTGTATCTGATGGGCAAAAGGCAATTGATATCCTGGTTTAGGTTGAATCGGGTAGGGAACAACACCGCCACTACTAACGTTGACGCCTGCGATATAAGTTTTAATTAATTTGAGAACTTGAATGGTTTCAGGAAGGTGATGACCACCTTCTGCATATTCTTCTGCTGATAAGCGAACCCATACCTCACCTTTAAAAACTTTGCGAACTGCCATTAAAATTTCTTTTAAAAACCGGGTACGATTTTCAATCGATCCACCATAAGCATCTTGACGTTGATTACTTAAAGGTGATAAAAACTCATTGATTAAGTATCCATGTGCGCCATGAATTTCTACGCCATCAAAACCTGCAAGTTGGGCACGTTGAGCAGCTTTTTCAAAAGCACCAATGACTTCCTTAATATCTTCCAAAGTCATGGCTTTGGGCGTTCCATAATCTTGAGAGAATGCAATCGCACTTGGGGCAATAGGGGTTTGATTCTTAATCCCGCTTTTTCTTCCAGCGTGGGCAAGTTGTATGGCGATCAAACTACCTGCTTGATGTACATCTTCAACTAATTTTTTTAAACCTGAAATATGACCATCATCATAGATACCTAAATCATGATCTGAAATTCTAGCTCGTGATTCCACGGAAGTTGCTTCTGTAATCACTAATGCCACGCCACCATACGCTCTTGCCGTGTAATGAGCATAATGAAAAGGTTGAATGATACCGTTTGTATCCGCTTGATACATACACATCGGTGCCATGACAGCACGATTCTTTAACTGTAGTTTTCCCCACTGTGTGGGTTGTAGTAGCTTAACCATTTAGACTGCTTAGGCCGATATAAAATCCCATCGATAGGTCGTTATAATCTTCCGTTTGTGTAGAAATACAAGATAGTACCCAAATATCGAGAGCAAAGGTTGTAAATGCGATTTCGACCAATAATTCATTTGGATCTTGGATGTCATTACGTTCGTTTTCTGCAAAACGAGTTTGAAGCACCTTCGCAACATCTTCATATACATCTATTGTTTCGGAGATATCTTCACGGGTGACGGTTAGTAAATATTGATGAGTGCTTCGATCGGTTTGATAATTGAGTTGTATGGTTGGACCATTAAATGGGGTTTCTTCTAAATTATCAATCGAACTCACAAAGACTAAGGATTCATATTGTAGACTCGATAAATCAATCACATTTAAGCCCAAACTATAGAATAAAAATTCATTATCGGGATCGACTGGATCAATTTCACGCGCTCCAAATATCGTTTCAAAATCTGCTGGGTGACTATAATCGACAGGAACCAATGGGAATCGGTTCATGCCAAGTTGATCCATTTTATCAAGTGTTCCGAATAAGTAAAAATACGTTTCATCTTCGAGAACGTCTTTTCGGATGATTGAATTGTCTTCGCCCAACATATCGTTAGCTTCCAGCGTTTGTTGAAATTGAGCATTCAATAACATCGTGGTTAAACTGACAGCATTCAATCCGGGAAAAGCGGCGATCACGACAAATGCACCAGTAAGCGCAAGTAGACCACGTTGAACCGCGGCTTGATGCTTACGAATCATAAAGAATGCATACATGAGTGGCCATACCCCAAGCATCAATTGAATGGTGACATCCAATGAAATACCATCAAAGGCAATGGTTTTGAATTGTTCTAGGTAATAACCTAAGATCACCAAAACAAGTACGTAATGAAAATAAGTTACATATATTTCAACAAATTTATTGGCTTTTGATAACGGTGCTAGCGCAACTTGGGCACTAATACCAACAAAGGCAATCACCAAAGCAGAGAAGGTATATACCGTCGCTTCATATGTCGCGGAACTAAAGAATCCTGTAACAAGATAAAGTACAACGAGTAAAGAGAAAACGGCAATAACGGGAGCAATGACAAACATAAATGCCCGTTGCCAAATCATACTATAGTCTTTCTTTAACGTAAGTTCTTGATTGGTTGGAGGATATGAATCCAATAAGGTTGGTACGAAAATATAGGTAGCAATCACAATAAAGATATTGAGATAAAGTATCAGATCAATTTGTAATGCGAACAGAACATTAACACTAATTAAGACAACGAATATTCCAATATACAAAATGAAAGCATAGAAGAAACTTGTAAATAACTTGGTGAAAAAAAGAATGATGCCAATACCAATATCCGATCGATTCATCAAATATGGCAAGAAAATAATCAAAGCATAAAATGCATAACCTAAGTTTGAAAAACGATTAAATTCGACTAAATCAACCGTTTCAAGCATCAGGAATAGATATAAACCAACCCCAATAAGCATCACTAAACCGAATCCATACCAATGCAATTTTTTAAGTTGTGACCAACGCTCACCCGTGAGTCGCATGGCTATCATCAAAGGAAGGATTAAAAATAAAACGCGATTGATATCCATTAACCATACAAGATCGGTTTGGAGTTCTTGTCCTAGTTCAAGATAGAGCACCATAGAAAAACCCAAAAGAAAACTAACAATGATCGCTTCTGGAAAACGTGGAAAGCTTTTCTTTAAGGGGTTAACAATGAAAGCTAAAACTTTTTGTAAAAGTTTTTTCATCGGCGACCTCCACGTGGAGGATTGCCTCCACCTCTATTTGCCCCAGTTGAAGAGGCAGCTGCAGCGGCAGATGCTCTACGTTGATCATCAATAAAGTCGTCAATCATCAACACAATACTAATCGCCATGGCAGTGTCAAACTTGTCATCGATTGCGATTTGGTAGGTATCACCCCAACTGAGAAATTTCTTGGTAATTTGAACAACCAATCCAGCTTCATCACTAATGGAGAAATTGAATCCAAAGAAATCACCTTTGATATCGTATTTCTTTTCTTTAATGACAAGATTGAATTTGGCACCAAAGAATGCCAACAATTGTTGAGCCATCTTTGCCACTTGTTCATTGCGAGAATCATATAAAAAATAGGTTGGAACAAAGGTTAAAACCTTTTGTTTCATCGTATAGATAGGTTGAGTTTCTCCAGCTTTAAACAAATCACGACGACTGTTTAACGTTAAAATCTTTCCTTTGGCTTCATAAAGTAAGGTTTGATTTTCATCATAGACTTTAAATTCATCACGAATTGAGAATACCTTTTGCTTTAAATAAACATATTTCATACTAGAAATGCCTCCACATGATGCATAAAGTCTTCAAAGTACGTATCAAAGGGTAAATGCCCTGCATTCGGCATGACCACTAAGTCGGCGTTATCACCGAGTTCCGTTAACAATAATTGACCTGTACTTAAAGGAATGAATCCATCAAACTCACCCCAGATCAAGAGGATGGGTTGTTCAACATCTTTAAGTTTATCATTAGTGGAGCCTGAATCGTTATCACGCGTGAATTCACGTAACACTTTTCCTGGAATGGTGCGATTCACAATATACATTTCATCAAAATCTTCTTGGGTCACACGTTGACTTTGGACTTCATCATTTGAGTATGCTGTGAAAAAGACGGTTCGTTGAATAAAATAATTTTGAGCAAGATATTCATAAACGAATAAAGGTAAATCCGTTGGCATTAAACCTCCACCACTTGAAGGAACAACATACCCACCCGATCCAATCAAGATCATCCGATTCACATAGGTTGGGTAATCATGGGCAAGGTGAAAGGAAACTTCTCCACCCATCGAATGCGCCATCACGGTAACATTAGAAATATTCAATGCATCTAAGAATTTAACAAGATATGCAGCTTGATTCGCCTTTGCATAATCAAAGGTTAACGATTTTTCGGATAAACCGTATCCAATCATATCGACTGCAATGATGTGGTATCGATCTTTTAAGGATTCCATCACATTGATAAAATCATAACTTGAACCTAAAAAACCATGTATCATTAACATCGTTTCACTGTTACCTACACCCACTTCGCGATAAAAATAAGTATAGTCTTCAACTTCAACCGTCTTGGCATATTGGGTCTTTACATACGCATAGTCTTGTTCAATACGATTCACTTCAAGGCCAGTTAAAACGAGACCAACGATGATAAATCCATAAGCAACGAGGCCGATCCATTTAAAAATTTGTAAAAAAACATTGAAGATCTTTTTCATTTTTTCTTCATGATTTCAATGCCTGCCAAGGTTGATTTACCTTGATAGAGGATTGTTTTGCCTCTCATTAACCAAATTAAAATTTCTCCAGATAGACCTTCTTTAATCGTATGGTCCATTTTGCCAAATTTAGGTGAAGGTAAATTCACCACTTGGTCAATAGATCCCACGATTCTTAATCGATACGGACCACGACTTAAGACATACTCAACTTGTTTGTCTTCAATGAGTTCTGAACGAACACGTCCGCCGTTATACGTTGCAAATCGATAATGTTTACCTTGTAAATAAAGATGACAAATGAGTCCTTGAAACTTTAAACCTACATAAGGGATATTCGCATATGAAAAAAAGAATGAGGTTTTGTCTTCTGGGAAATGATTTCCTTGCATCCATACATATGAGGACGGAAAAGAGGTTCCCCAATCCTTTTCTAAATATCCTTTACCGCCGGTAAAATCAATCGATTCTCCGTTGACATTTAACATCCCTTTGAATGTATGCATAAGTGAGATGACACCGTGATAGCATTCCATGTTTGGGACATAAGCAAACGGACCCATGATGGAAGGATTTAAGAAACCTTGGTTCAATGGTGTCGGATTCAGAATTTGTAAATCGCCTTTGATTGCAAATCCTTCTTGTTTTAAATCAAGATGGAGATGGTCAAGAGAAAACTGATTCATGCCTACTGCAACTTTAAATTGATTTTTTTCAGGAAGAAATTCAGCAATCGGATAACGTATGTAAACATTCTTTAATGTTGGCTTTTCACCATGACGAACCAAAAAAACTTGGACAAAGGCGTGTGGATCTTTTTTCGCCAGTGAGATACCAGGTATAAGCGCGAGCGATGTTAAGTGGTCTTTTGACACCAATTTAAAATACCAACCCTCAAAATACTTTTGAGTTTTATGGAAGCCTTGATAGATTTCGGGTTTGTTTACGTTATTCATAAAAAAAGCTAAGGTTTCCCTTAGCTTTATTTTACCTTAATCGAAGTTGATTAGACTAAGAAGGTTGGAAAGCGCCAAACAAGACTAACCAAGTAAGGATGGTCTTGGCGACGAGTGACAAGACGATATAGCCTCTTTCACCGTGTAAGTAATCTTTAAATTTACCAACACCTAAATATTGTAAGAGCATGTTGACTGGGAAAGTATTGAAGGCAATAAAGTAAGTGGCTAAGATGGCCCAGACGAACACTGGAACTGCATCTAAGTTAGGGTTAACACCAATATAGAAAGCAATCGCAACCCAAGGAGCTAAGCCAATAATCGTACCAAAAATGAATGGTAACCAATTGACCTTCTTACCAACTTTGGATTCGCCTTGGTTTAATAATTCCATGTCTAAACCGAAAAGGTTCATCGCAGCGTTTGATAAGGCAATCAGGGCAAAGACGGCCACGTCACGAACACCAAATAATGCCGAGATTAAGACGATCATTAAGGATGAACTTAACGCATATTCATACCAACGGAATTGGTTGATGCCAACTCTTAAACCTGCACGATATTTATTCTTGAATGGGAACGCAATTAAGAAGTGGAAAATGGCCGAGAGCAATAAAAAGCTTGCGGTCATCGGTAAGAATGGTAATTCAAATAATGTATCCGTAACGGCAAGGACTAAACCTTCACCAGGAACAAATTCAAGATAGTTACCAATCACTGGGATAGTGAAGGCGGCTTGAGAGTCATTGAGTGTCGGATAGATAAAGAAAGCGAACAACATCATCAATACACCTTGAATGAGGTGGACGAGACCCATCGTCTTATTGAATTTGATCAACTTATCAACTTTTTGATCAAAGGTCGCTAGTGCTACTTCTGCCATACTTTGTTTTTTCTCCTTTTTACTAAGTATTAACAACCCTATTATAGAGTAATCCTCTTATAATGTTCCTAGGAAGCATGCATGATCCATAAATTTATCAAAGGAACGAATCCAAATCGACCTACTCTTTTGCTTTTACACGGCACTGGTGGGGATGAAAACGACTTATTACCTGTCGCTAAAATGATTGATCAGGAAGCCAATTTATTGTCCGTACGCGGTGAAGTAATTGAAAACGGCATGCCACGATTCTTTCGTCGTCTTTCTCCTGGGGTGTTCGATGAACAAGATTTAATGTATCGAACGAGTCAACTTCATGACTTTATTGATCAAGCAAGTAAAACATACGACTTTGATCGTAGTGATGTCATTGCGGTTGGTTATTCTAACGGCGCGAATATCGCCGCAAATATGCTGATGCAAATTCCATACAGTTTAAGAGGTGCGATTTTGATGCATCCAATGTTGCCACGAAAAGATGAACATATTCCTGAACTAAAAAATACGACAGTCTTAATTACTGCGGGAAACAATGACCCGATTGTGCCTTTAGAAAGCACACAAGCTTTAAAAACAGTTCTAGATCGACATGGTGCAAACGTCTCATTAAGTTGGTTTAAATATGGTCACAAGTTGTCGAGTGAGGAAATTCAAGTTATTATCAAATGGTACCAACAATCGTTGGTTCACCATGCTAAGCATTTAAATTAAAGGAGAAATGATATGGGTCCATTCTTAGGTTTTTTGACGGTGTTCTTTATTGTGATGAGTTCAACAAGAAAAGGTGTGAAGATATTTCTTGAAAAAGTTTTAATTCGTAATAAGAAAAAAGAAGTTAAAACTTCTTGGGACTTAAAACTTCTTCTGACACTACAAAAATATCATCGCTATTTCGGTATCGGTGCATTATTAAGTGCCTTACTTCACGCCGCTTTACAATTCTCCATTACAGGTGCACCAAGTTTAACCGGTGGCACCATGGTTGGTTTATTAGTGGTTCAAGGTGTGACGGGCTATTTACAAGAAAACAAAAAAGGAAATTTAAAAGTGTTGAATGCAATTCACGCGATTATTCCACCGGTTCTTATTCTTCTCATCGTCTTACACATCATTTTTAATTCAACATTCATTGCAGGATTAGGCATCGGCGGATAATCCAAATTTTTATTTAGCTTTAGGAAACCACGGAAAGAAAATATTCGTGGTTTTTTCATATACATCAAATCCTGGTTTCGTTTTCATATGCTTTTCTAATAAGGGGACCCCAGAAACAAATCGCAATAACCAAGTAACAATCAATGGAGATAATAAAGCAATGATTGGGTATACAATTTCAAACGAATTGGCAAAACCTAAAATGGCAATGCCCCACCACATCATCACTTCTCCAAAATAATTAGGGTGACGTGTATATCGCCATAGACCTGTTGTGATCAGTTGACCTTTATGTTTAGGATCTTGAATGAAAGTTGCAAGTTGCTGATCACCAACGGCTTGGAAGTAAAATCCGATGAACCAAACCAATAGCCCTAATCCTAGTAAGACATAAGAAATGGGTTGAAGAGGTAGAACAATACCAGACATGATATTGGCAATTAATACGAAGGAAATAACGAACATAAACAAAGCCTGAACAAGAAAAATTCTCACAAAACTTTTCAGTAGGACGTTAGGAGGTAGAATTTTAGCACGCATCGCAACATATCTTTTATCTTCGGGTTTTCCATGATTGCGCTTATGAATATGGCTGGAAAGGCGTAATCCCCAAATCGTCGTTAACACGAGCGTGAGATAACCAATAATGTTTGGATTCACACCTATCAAGAAAGTTCGAGTAAGCATGAGGACCCATACTACCAAAACAAAACCTTGTCCCCAACCAATATCAATGATGCCAAAGTTGTTTTGTTTAACCGCTATCCAAAAATAATTAACAAAATGAAGGAAAATGACAACCAGCGAAATCAATAAACCTGTTGTGAATAAAGTGAGTGCCATAAATTTATAGGATTCCTAAGATGAGAATGACGAGTCCGGAAGTCGCAGCCGTCACAAATGTTCCCCACACCAAATCAATAATGGTAATGGTGACTGGCCAAGCCTTCAGTGTTGCAAGGTTGGTTAAATCATAGGTTGCATAGGTCACTAAACCAAACGCACCACCATAAAGGACGCCTAACAATAAATCATCACGGTGAGGATAAATCACGAATAAAACCAGTCCAACAATAAACACGATATAAAAAAGTAATGCACCAACACGATTAATTTTATCGGCCATCAGATGACCAATATGTTTTCGATAAAGTTTGGGTGCTACTTTGACTAACCAAAATAAATCAACAACAGTAAAGACAACGAATGTAAGCAAGACTTGAAAGAAAAAATCCATAGGTTTACCTCTATGGATTTATTATATAAGGTTTAATTAACGAGAGGCTTTTAAAGCACGGACAATTCTTAAAATTCGAGCAAGGGTGATGAGGGCTA
>JBDLRZ010000015.1:0-4464 GCA_039799785.1 Bacillota bacterium
TCTAAACAATATTTGACACAGTCTTCAATTAAATTCATATCGTCATTCAAATCAGCAAAGGAAATTTCCGGTTCAATCATCCAGAATTCAGAAGCATGACGTGAGGTGTTACTGGGTTCTGCGCGGAAGGTTGGCCCAAAGGTATAAACATCTTTAAATGCTAATGCAAATGCTTCAACATGCAGCTGACCTGAAACTGTTAAGGAAGCAGGTTTATTAAAGAATTCATTTGGTTTCTTTTGATCGACGATTGCTTGGAAAACTTGTCCTGCTCCTTCAGCATCATTACCGGTAATGACGGGCGTGTGAACATAAACAAAATCACGATCTTGGAAAAATTGATGAATCGCCATCGACATTACCGAACGTAATCGAAACATTGCGGTAAAGGTATTGGTTCGTGGTCTTAAATGAGCAATTTCTCTTAAGAAATCAAAACCATGTCTTTTCTTTTGTAAGGGATAATCTTCAGGTGCGAGACCAACCAGTTCAAACGCATCAACGACGACTTCAAAAGGTTGTTTATTTGTAGGCGTGAGATGGATAGAACCTCTCACAGAAATCGCAACACCAGTTCCACATTTGGATAAGGTATCAAATAACGTTCCTAATGTTTGATGGTATACCAATTGCACGTTTTTAAAAAAACTGCCATCGTTTAATTCAATAAAGCCAATGGCACCATTTTGTCGATTGGTTCGAATCCATCCTGACAACACCACAGACAATTGATCTGTTAAGGATTGACCTTGTGCGTGGCGATAGAGGGCTCGAATGTTATGCGTTTGTTTCATATGCTTATCCTACTTATTTTGTAATGTTATTATAGCGTATTTACTTTTGACTGCTCGCTTGTATTTCCCATGAAGGATCCACACCCATGTCGAGCGATGCAATCATACCAGCCTTTAACATCTCACCACCTAATAAGGCAATCATCGCCCCATTATCAGTGCAGGCCCATGTCGGTGGAAAAATGAAAGGGATATGCGTTTGTTCAGATAACGCCAAGGCTTGTTTTCGTAATTCTCGGTTTAAAGAAACACCTCCACCAATAATCACGGATTTAACTTGATAGGTTTTTAACGCTAATTGAAGTTTATCGATTAACGTTTGAATCACCAATCGTTGAAAATCAAACGCAAGATTATTTGTGTTGATGATGCGTTTTGCTTGCTGTTCTTTTTGCATTAAACTTTGAACGGCCGTTTTTAATCCGGAATATGAAAAATCAAATGGTCCAATTGCTTTTGGAAAAGGTAGGGTGTATT
The DNA here is from genome assembly GCA_039799785.1 of Bacillota bacterium. GTDB lineage: Bacteria > Bacillota_I > Bacilli_A > RFN20 > CAG-826 > UBA970. The sequence goes on from JBDLRZ010000015.1 coordinate 1,272, forward strand.
GAGTGCTTCCAGTTTGGGCTAATTGATCGATAATGGGACCGCCAGGATAAGCTAAGCCCATCATACGAGCGACTTTATCATATGATTCACCTACGGCATCATCTTGGGTTTGACCGATGAGTTCATATTGTAATGGACGAGGCATATACACTAGTTCTGTGTGACCTCCACTGACAATGAGTCCTAAGGCAGGATATAAAATAGGTTGAACAAATCGTGCGGCTTCTAAATGCGCCGCATGATGATGAACACCAATTAAAGGAATATTGAGGCGAGCCGCAAGCATCTTGGCACTTTGTAGGCCAATGTGTAATGCACCAATTAATCCTGGACCTCGCGTAACCGCAACGCCCGATAAATCCTTAAATGATAACGTCGATTCATGCAATGCTGTTTGTAAAACATAGCCAATATTTTCGGTATGGAGTCTAGAGGCAAGTTCAGGAAAGACACCACCAAATGCTTCATGCTGTTTGATTTGTGAAGCGGTCACATGACTCAGAACCTTGGTACCCGAAACAATGGCAACGGAGGTTTCATCACAACTCGTTTCAATCCCTAAAATATAGCGATCATTCATAAGCGTTTCTCCATCAATAAGGCATCTTCACCATCCGCATAATAATGAGGTTTTTTTAACAAGGCTTTGAATCCGTGTTTGGCGTAGAGTTTTTGAGCGATGTGATTACTGACTCTGACTTCTAACGTAATCGTTTCACAACCTGCCTTGGCAATACGCTGGATTGCATCCATTAAGATAACCCGACCAATACCTTGATGACGAAGTGCGGGTATAACCGCAATATTATTAATTTGAGCTTGTTGAAAAGTAATCCAAAAATCGATATATCCGACCACATGACCTTCAGCTTCTGCAACAAACATAAAGGCATAGGGATTCTCTTTAAGTTCATATTGGAAATGCGCTTCGGTCCAAGGTGAAGCAAATGAAAGATTTTCAATCTTAAGGATGGTGGCGAGATCTTGCATAGTAGCGGGACGAATCGTCATATCAGTTCCTTTAAATAAAGTGGATTGAGTGTTTGAATATCTTGTAAAGCATCTAAACTTGAAAGCATGCTTAAGAGATGGTCAAGAATGGCTTTTGGATGTCGAAGTGCCTCTTCCATCGACATGATTTGAGTGTTTGAGAATTGAAGTTGGAAAGCAGGTAAATCTTTTTCGATGATGATCTGAGGTGAGGCTAGAATCGTCTTACCTTCATAGACACCGACATATTGCCGACCACCGCGAGCATCAAGCGTCACCATTGCGTGAGTTTTAAATGCAAACAGATGTAATGAACTGATGGGGAAAACTTTTAAAGGCTGCATTAACGCAAGCGTTTTAATCAACGTTAACCCAAGTCTTACACCCGTAAATGAGCCTGGACCATGACCGACAACCACGTCTGTTACATCATTCAGTTGAAAACCAAACCGATTGAGAAATTGAATAAGTCTAGGTAACATCAATTCGGAATGTTGACGATCAAGTTTTTCAACATGGTGACCTAGCACTCGTTGGTGCTGAATTAAACCCAAAAATAAAGTAGGCGAACTCGAATCTAAAACAAGGGTTAGTGTGGGTGGATTCATGAATTGGTTTCCATTTCAATCGAACGAATCGTTTCATTCACAAATCGTAAAGTGAGGTGAATTGTTTTCTTGGCATAGGGTAAAGAACGTAGTTTTTCAGGCCATTCAATCATGGTGATCGTATCTTCATCCATTTCATCTTCTAAACCAAAACTTTGGCTTTGATCTAAACGATATGCATCGACGTGAAGTAATCGACCTTTATGACCTTGGATTGGATACACTTTCATGATGGTAAACGTTGGTGACGTGATGCGCATTGCAACACCAAGTTGTTGTGCCATTTCTTGGACGAGTGTGGTTTTGCCAACCCCTAAAGGACCTTTTAATGTTACCAAGGTACCGAATGTTAAAAATGGTAGGATGGATGTGACAAATGGTTTGATATCTTCAAGCCGATGAAGTTCAAATAACTTTTTCATTAAAATAAAAATTTCTTTTCTTTGATGAATTGCTGAAATAACTCTTGAATGCGGTGCATTTGAAATGGATAATCACGATCTTGTAGCTTCTTAAAAAGGGACGCAGCTGATCGAATTAACACATCTTTAAGTTCAGGAGTGTATTGATAACGCACGCTATGTTTTTCAAATTCTCTTTCATCCAAACTCATGATGTAACCATCGGGGAATAATTTGTAATCTAAATCATAATCGATGTATTTTAAAATGCCTCGGTCGACTAATGTTGGAGAAGCAATGTTGACATAGAAGACAACACCTCTATCTTTAATCATGCCAATGACGTTGAACCAATCGTGTTTACTAAAAAAAGAAATGGCTGGTTCTTTGGAAAACCAACGTCTTCCATTTGCCTCAGTAACTTTTGTTTTATGATTGGCGGTGACGAAAAAATCCTCATCATCAAGTAAGACGTAATTACGTTCCCAACAACGGTGTAAGGAACCATCATGTTTATAACTTTGGATTTTTAACCAACTACCTTTAACTGACATATTTACCTTTTAATAAGGTAAATTATAGCATTTTTTGAGTGGTTAATTTGCGGATAACCAATGGTAGATTTGAGAAATAAAGCGTAAAAATGACAATCAAACTGATGATAAATGAAGGCAGTAAATATGTAACGTTATAGATCAACGATCCAAGCCAATCAACTTCGAAATACAGGACGCCAGAAATCACATGCATACTTAAACGCCATAAAAAAGCTGCTGAGAAGGTTATCAATAATAGACCGATACTTTTCAAACCTTGTCGCTTTAAAATCGTTTCTCTAAAAATAGAGATGATCATGAAACCACTTAATGCAAGCGCATAATCAAAGACGTAATAAGCGACATAACCATCTAAGCTGGCGGAGAGAATGCCGAAGATGATGGCAGTTGCAAACCATGTTTTCCACCAGGAAAAAGACAAACTGATTAAGACAAGACCCACCATCGCGAGGTTAATGGACCCACCATTCCCTTGTTGATAAAACTTAAAAGCGATATCCAAGACTATGGTGATGGCAACTAACATCCCCATCAAAACGATTTGACGAATATTCAGCCTTAGACTTTTCATTTTATTTCCTCCTTAAATAAAAAATCCTTGGCTAGCAAGGATAACAAAACATTGTTACTTTCCTAC
>JBDLRZ010000016.1:0-5280 GCA_039799785.1 Bacillota bacterium
CTGCAATGATATCAAGCATCAATTTTCCATTCGCTGGATCAACCCAATAATGAGGATCCCCATCAAAATCATGGTCATGGTCGTCATCGATGGTATTGGCAAAAAATTGATTTTCAACGACAGGCGTCGTGCTTAAGAGTGACACGTAACTAGAAAGATCAACTAATTTACCTCGGACCGTTTCTTCAATATCGTGTATCCAAACTTCAAAAGTCTCACTCGTGAATAAAACGAGATCAGCATTATTTAATTCAACACGTTGGCTTGGTGTCGGTTCATAATCATGAGGATCAACACCAGCTGGTACGAGCCATTTTACGTTCATTAAATCACCCGCTAAGGATGAAGCAAGACTATATTGGGGAAACAAAGTAGCAACCAGCAATGGTTCTGAATTTACCGGCATGCCACAACTCGTTAATAAGATAAGGGTCAGAGCAAACTTAATTTTATCCATGTTTATAGACACATTCCTTACGTTAGTATCATAGCAAAAAAGTTTGCAAATGCAAACTATTTGCGTTTAGGAGTATTCATCACAAGTTCAATGCCCATGATGCGATCAATGATATAAACAATCCAACTCAACAATAAGACGACACTTAGAATACCGGCAGCTATCCATGCAAAGGTTTCAAATCCAAGTGTTTGGACATCCAAGAAGAAATATGGATATAACGTTTCTGCCCCATTCAGATGGAAGCGACCGCCTAGACCAATATAAGCAAACAAATAAAACACATACGCCGATAATGTAAACAAATTGCCACCGATATAAAAACTTTTTAACTTCCCTTTTTTATCAAAGAGAGCATAATCTAGGATCACAAGAAATGGAACTGCATAATGAATGAAAATATCTTTAAGGCTAAAAATGACATAAGGCAAATGTTGATCCGAAATATAAGGAATAAGAACGAAAGAATAAACAATCGTCGTTAAGGATAAGAACACAATTAAGGTTTGTTTAAAAAAGTGAATTAAATTAGAGCGGGTTTTTCTAAACATCAAGTTTAAAATAAATATCGCATATAACAGCGCAGTCATGACATTGACAAAGGTCGTAAAGTAACTTAAAACTTCAATCATATTAACCGCATCGAATAGGGTTAAATACAATCCGATGAGCGTGATTGTTAGAATAATTGTTTTAAAGGCAATCGAAAGTAAATGTTTCACTCGATTATTATAAATCAAAAATTAGTTTTCTTATTCTGTTCTTAAGGCGATAACTGGATCTTTTCTTGCAGCAATGCCAGAAGGAATTAATCCAGCGAGTAAGGTTAAGAAGGTCGATAGAACCACTAATCCACTAGCATAAACTGGCGATAAGGAAGTAAAGTTAGGAATATCGATTAAGTTAAGAATGATGATATTGATTGGGATATTAAGAGCTAAGGTTATGATGATGCCTAATAATCCTGAAACAAAACCAATAATAATGGTTTCGGCGTTAAAGATTCGACCAATATCTTTTTTTCTTGCGCCCAAAGAACGCATAATCCCAATTTCTTTCGTTCTTTCAATCACAGATACATAGGTAATGATCCCAATCATAATAGAGGACACCACAAGAGAAATCGAAGCAAAGGCAGTTAATACAATCGCAATGGTATTAATTAAATCCGTAATAGTTGAGGTAATGTTGGCCGCTAAGTCGGTGTATCGAATCATATCAAGTTCATCTCTTAATGCTGTTGTGCCATCGTAGTTATAAGCATCAATATAAGCTTTAATAAGGTCTTTAGATTCAAATGAACTTGGGAATATTTGTGCAGACACTGGTGTCATATCACCACCAATTTGACGCATTCTTTGTTGATAAACTGAAAGAGAATTGATCGCAGTTCCACCAATTACGTAATAACCAAGATTGGTTTCGGAATTAAAGCCATTTAATTGATCTTGTACAACTTCAGAATCCATTGCACCATTGGTCACGTCTTCATATGCATAATCGGTTAATGCAGACGTATAAGCTAAACCAGCATTAAGCAATTCTGCACTGGCGGATGGTTTGACCCGTAAAATGCCAACAACCTTCAAAGGTAGTAGTGTGGACTCATTTGTCGTATCTGCATCGAAAACACCTTGAACATCATTTGTTTCGTAAATAGGTCTTTCTTCAGTCGATTGATCTTGATCAATTTGGTAATAAAGATTATTAGGAATCCATTTGATTTTAAATAAACCTTCATTGGCGTCTTCTGAGACGATGTCATTTAAGTCAATACCTTCATTCGCGTTAATATCGTAAAAACTAAAGAAGCTTTCGTCAATTCGATTTTGTTTATCCACAACCAAGACGAGTTCATCTTTTTCTTGAGGGTAACGTCCATTCAAGATGTCATATTGGGTGCGAATAAAGGCTTCGTTGTTAGGTAATTCATAAAAGTTACGAGCAAATGCAAATTGACCACCGCTACCTGCACTTCGGATGATGTTGGTGTTGGTAGAAGTTGTCACCATCAAATTCATGGCCATCGATCTAGAATAGGTGATTGCATTGTAATAACTTGCATCCATACCAGTGAGATAATCCAAAAACTGATCATCAATCTTGTTGTTGTGAAGTTGAACTTGTCCAGCTTCATATTGTGTAATGGGGGTGTTTGGATCTGGGAAATCATTTTCAGAATCTCGGACTGCAGCAGGTGGTCCGAATGCTGTAATCGATTGAGGGATCGAAATTGGAAAACCAGCTAGGGTATCACTTTGCAGGGATCCTACATAAATATTCATCCCTTCAGAAATAGATAAGACTAAGGCGATACCGATAATACCGATACTTCCGGCCAGTGACGTAATGAGTGTTCTTCCTTTTTTGGTAAGCAAATTGTTTGCAGAGGTTTTTAAAGCCGTTGTAAAAGGCATCGTGGTGCGTTTGGTCATGAGTTTTCCAGACGTTTCTGAATCGATGACTTCAGGGCGCGTATCATCAACAACACGGCCATCTAACAATTTCACAATACGGTCAGAGTGCGCTGCGGCAAGTTCAGCATTATGGGTCACCATGATGACGAGTTTACCCTTGGCAATTTTTTTAATTAAATCAAGGATTTGTCCACTGGTGTTGGTATCAAGTGCACCGGTTGGTTCATCTGCTAATAATATTTTAGGATTATTCACTAAAGCACGAGCAATGGCAACACGTTGCATTTGTCCACCAGAAAGTTGATTGGGACGCTTGTGGACATGATCCTTTAATCCAACTTCAATTAGAACATCTAAAGCACGTTTTCTTCTTTCTTTTTGACCGACACCTGAAAGTCTCAGTGACATTTCAACGTTATCAAGAACCGATAAGTGTGAAATTAAATTATACGTTTGAAATACGAAACCAATCGTTGCATTTCGATAACTATCCCATTCTGATTCTGTAAAATTCTTGGTGGATTTGCCATCGACGATTAAATCGCCGGATGTATATCGGTCTAAGCCCCCGATAATATTCATCATCGTGGTTTTACCACAACCTGAAGGACCTAGGATTGAAACAAATTCATTATTGCGAAAGGAAAGATCAACACCTCTTAAAGCGGGGAAGGGTTGTCCTGCTACGAAGTAATTTTTAACGATACCTTTTAAAACTAACATTGATTTGACCTCCAAATACAAAAACCATTATACGAGCAATTAATTGCATTGGTATCTCAAATACAAATTAAGTTGCGTTTATGTTTGGTTAAGATGCAATCTTAACGATAAATTAAGAAAATTAGAATGTAACCCGTGGACAACGCTGCCATGGTGATAGGAAAACCAATTTTAAAGAAATCCCAGAATTTAACTTGGAAACCAAGTTTTCTAAGAAAGCCAATGCCAGCGATATTTGCAGACGCTCCAATCGGCGTAAGATTACCACCTAATGTTGCACCTGCCAATAATCCAAACAGTAATAAATAAGGCCGCAAACCTAAATTTAAAGTTTGTCCAACCCCCATCATGACTGGTAAGAGTGTGGCAACATATGGAATATTATCGATGAAAGCCGAAATCAAAACTGAGATCAGCACAACAAATGTATAAATCATAAAGGGATCATTATTACCCACAGATTCAAATATTTGACCCATCGCTTTAATCACGCCTTGATTGTCTAAACCAATAATGAGAATAAACAATCCAAATAACAAACCGAGGGTTTCAAAATCAATCGCTTTAAATGCTTCTAGTACAGCTCGTTTTTCTTGATTAAATAATAATCGGTACATTACAAAGATCAACGCGATACCAAGGGTAATATAACCATTCATTTCATTTGGTGTGTTGGGGATAAAGGAAGCAACAATTAAAGAGATTAAGATTAAACCAAGAAACAAGGTGGGCGCTAAGTCTTTGACACTGGTTTTTTGTGTAAAGTTTAATCCTTCATGGTGTTTACCAAGAATAAACCAAAGCATGACCAAGCTCATGATGGTACCAATTTGCACAATAAAGAAGGGGCCCATTTTTCCTTCAACGAAAAAGAATTCAAAGAAATTCATATCGCCATACTGTGCGCCTGCAAGCATGACCGACGTGGTATCGCCCACTAATGTTGCAAATCCTTGAATATTGGCAAAAACTGAAACGGCAATAATCAGTGGCACAGGTGACATCTTTGTTTTTTTGGCAATGTCTAAGGCAATAGGCGCCACAATTAAAACCGTTGCCACATTATCCACAAAAGCAGATACAAGACCCGCAAACGTGGCTAACAGAATAATCGCCCATTTCGTTGAAGACACACGACGCATCATCCAATCTGCTAATAAAGCAGGCATGCCAGATTCAATAAATTGTGAAACGACAATCATCGTCCCAGCAATAATCATAAAAACATTCCAATTCATCTCTGAAGAAAATACATCAGTTAATGGGCTATATCCTAGAATGATAAATAAACAAGCAACTCCGAGGGCAATCCAAGCTTTATAATTTGAAAAAATAAGTAAGGCTATATAAGTTAATAAGAATAAACTGAGTGCAATTTCCATAACGTTTCAATTTTATCATAATTTGGTTTCATCCCAATCTTTCGATATGATGATGACATATGAATATTGCATGGATTGGATATGGTGTGATGGGAAAGCCAATGGCGACCCATTTGAGTCGTAATCACCAAGTGACGCTGTATAGTCGCAGCCAAGATAAATTATTAAATGCTCCAAGCAATATGACTGTTGTTTCAACCTTACAAGCTGCCATTCAAAATCAAGACATCATCATGACCATGTTGGGAACACCTGAAGATGTTGAGCAGGTTTATACAACCATCCTTCAAACAATTAAACC
>JBDLRZ010000017.1:0-12481 GCA_039799785.1 Bacillota bacterium
GACGTCATCGGCTTTATTGTTCGTAAAAGTTTACCCAATGAAGATTGGAATTCTAAGGACACAGGTTCAGACCGATTTGTCAATTTAAGCGAATGGACTGCTAATGAAAACGGTGATTACCACGTGTTTTTACGATCCATGAATCCTTCTGTATTTGTGGATACAACTGGCACCGTGTATAACGGCGTTCGCTCTGCGATGTTCCAAAACTCATCCATTATATTAGTGAGTACAACGGCTGCTGCAAACAGAATTGAAATTTATCAAAATGATGTATTGAAGAAAACCGTTAACGCATTAACGATTAATAATGCAGTCGATGTGTACGTGAATATTGCCACTGAAATTAGTCCAGTTGATTTCACCGCGCAATATACTGCAAAAGTTTATTTCTCGGAAAATGATCCTAGACCAAGAACAGTTCCAGTACTTGTGAACAACTTATTCTCTTCATCAACTTTTGGTGAACAATTTAATTACACAGGTGAATTAGGTGCGATTTATACGCAACAATCTACCACTTTTAAAGTTTGGGCTCCAACATCTTCAGATATGAAATTGAGAATTTACGATAACGGCACACCCGTTTCCATTTCCGCACAATTAGGTGATGATGAATATACCCAAACCAATATGACTCGCAGTGATAGAGGTGTTTGGGAAACTACTATTTCTGGCGATTTACACGGTAAGTACTATACCTACGTCGTTAACAACGCGAGTGGTATTCATGAAGTAGTTGACCCTTATGCAAAAGGTGCAGGTGTGAATGGTCGTCGTGGCATGATTGTTGATTTTGCTCGAACCAATCCAACTGGTTGGGAATCCGTTAATGATGTTGACACTTATAATTCCAACACCGATGCGATTATTTATGAACTTCACGTTCGTGATTTATCGATGGATAGTTCGTGGAATGGTACAGCGGCTAATCGCGGCAAATATGCTGCGATGCACGAAACTGGAACCACATTTACAGGTTCGGGTCGCACTGTTAAAACAGGCTTTGATCATATTAAAGAGCTTGGTGTGAATGCTGTTCACATCCTACCAATGTATGATCATCACAATAATGAATTAGCCGATGAATTTAATTGGGGATACAATCCTTTAAACTACAACGTTCCTGAAGGTCAATATTCCTCTAATCCCCATGATGGATTAGTAAGAATTCGTGAAGTTAAAGACATGGTGAAAGCTTATGACAATGAAGGCATGAAGATTGTTCTAGACGTGGTTTATAACCATTTAGGTGATGCAAACGGCAGTAACTTCCAACGCTTGGTTCCTGGATATTTCTTCCGTTATAATTTGGATGGTTCATTATCGAATGGTTCTGGTGTTGGTAACGACACAGCCTCAGAACGCTTTATGTTTTCGAAGTTTATCGTTGATTCAACCGCTTTCTGGGCTGAAGAATATAAATTAGGTGGTTTCCGATTTGACTTAATGGGATTACATGACACGGCAACGATGAAAGCAGTTCACGATCGCGTTGTTCAAATTGATCCAGACACTTTAATTTATGGTGAAGCTTGGACCATGACCGGTACAAGAACCTATTCCAACGTTCCAATGGCAAATCAATCGAATTTAGCATCCAGCAATATGGCGAATATTGGTGCCTTCTCTGATTTGATGCGTGACGCAATTCGTGGTGGTGTCTTTGATGGAGCATCCAAAGGATGGGTACAAACTTCTTCACCAAACTCAAGTAATTTGTCTTCATTAAGACGAGCTTTTAAAGGTCAATTAAACACCAACACTGATCCAAAACGTGTTGTTAACTATGTCTCTGCACACGATAATCACGCTTTATATGACAAACTCTTACTCTCTGGCGTCAGTGCTACAAACGCACCAAAGGTCAACACACAAGCTTCTTCGATGATGATCTTCTCGCAAGGTATTCCTTTCTTCCACGCTGGAGATGAATTGATGAGACAAAAGATTAATGCAGATGGCAGTTATAACCACAACTCCTATAACGCCCCTGATTCAGTGAACGCCATTAAATGGGCAAATAAAGCCACTCATTTTGATTACTTTACCAAGTATCAAGAAATGATTGCCTTAAGAAAAGCGACTGAATCGATGAGATTATCGAGCAACCAAGAAATTGGTTTACAACAAACGGATTTAACTGAGTTTGGTGGATTGACCTTCGGTAATTCAACCGCAGCATATCGCATTCAATCTCATGTAACCTCGACAGATCAGTATGATGAATATGTTGTTGTACACAACGGAAATAACGCCGGTATCACCTTTGATGCCACTGGATATGTGGTCCTTTATGTTTCGTCAGGTAATTTAACTTCAAGTAACACAACTTCAGTAGGATCAAATGTTTCGATTGTCTTAGCAAAAAACAATTAAGTTTAAAAGAACCTCCTTTACCAGGAGGTTTTTTAACTTGACAAAATATACCCCTATGGGTATATTGATTTAGAAGAGGTAAAGTCATGTCGATAAAAACAATTGTCGTTGTAGGAGGCGTTGCAGGTGGAATGAGTTTTGCAACCCGTTATCGAAGATTAAACATGAATGATAAGATTATCATTTTTGAAAAAGGCCCTTATGTTTCGTTTGCAAACTGTGGATTACCGTATTTTATCTCAGGTGAGATTCCCAGTCGCAGTCGCTTGCTAGTGGTGAAGGAAAAGGATTTGGTTCGTCGCTTTAATCTAGATATACGATCAAATACAGAAGTCATTGAGATAGATACGGATAAACGGTTGATTACTTTTTCTTCTAATGGGCTTCAAGGTACTCAAGTTTTTGATGAATTAGTGTTATCACCTGGTGCTAAACCCATCATTCCTTTCATTCAAGGGATTGAGAATATTCCTCATTTTGAATTAAGAAACATTCCTAACCTTGATTCCATCATGGAATATATCGCCAAACATAAACCAGCTTCTGTTGCGATTGTTGGTGGTGGTTATATAGGTTTAGAAGTTGCAGAAAACCTTAAAAAGAAAGGTTTAGAAGTAAGTGTGATTGAGAAAGCGCCTCATATTATGCCTGTTTTTGATTCAGAAATTGCTTCCTTTGCAACCGAAGAACTAACCAAAAATCAAATTCAAATCTTCGTAAATGACGAAATCGTCAACATAACCCCAAAGCAAATTGAATTAAAATCAGGGCAAAATTTTAAGGCAGATTTTTTAATACTTGCTGTCGGTGTCACACCAGAAAGCACACTGGCAAAACGTGCTGGAATTTTAACAGGAATGAAAGATGGAATCGTCGTCAATCATCAATATCAAACAAGTAAAGAGCATATTTATGCGATTGGCGATGCCATCATTGTTAAAAATCAAATATCTCAACAGGATGCACTTATCCCATTAGCCTCACCCGCTAATCGCCAAGGTCGCCAATTAGCAGATATCTTAAGTGGGATCCCCTCGACTAACAAAGGGTCAATCGGAACTGCAATTGTTCGTTTGTTTGATCTAACTTTTGCATCTACAGGTTTAAATGAACGACAACTTGCAGGACGAAATTACCAAGTCGTTTTTGTTCATGGTTATGATCACGTTAGTTATTTTCCCGGAGCCACTACGATTGATTTAAAACTAATATATGACAAAGAAACAGAATTAATTTTAGGAGCACAGGCTGTTGGTATCAAAGGCGTTGATAAAAGAATTGACGTGATTGCAACCGCAATCAAAGCAAAAATAAAAGTCATTGATTTACAAGAATTAGAATTAACTTACGCTCCACCCTTCGGCAGTGCTAAAGATGTGGTGAATATGGCAGGGTATATTGCTAGCAACATTCAGCACAAGATTGCACAATCCATATCTTGGAAACAATTAACTGAAATAGATCCTCATTCAGTCACTTTACTTGATGTGAGACCGATGATGGAAAGAATGGCCTATGGGCACATTCCCAATGATATCCATATAGATATTGATGAATTGTATGCAAAGAAAGACACCATTCCAAAAGACAAGAAAGTGATCGTATATTGCGATGCAGGATCTAAAGCATACAATGCCGAAAGAATTCTAAAAAACGATGGGTTTGACGTCTACCATTTAGCGGGTGGATATAACATATACACAAAAGGGAAAGGAACCACAAAACATGTATAAAACCGTGATGATGCCAGAAGTAGAACAAGCAATAAAGAAGGGACCAATTCACGTCCTCGATGTAAGAGAACCGGAAGAATTCGAAGAAGGCCACATACCTGGAGCAGTCTTAGCGCCAATCTCTGAATTTATGAATCACATTCATAAGGTAGAAAAGGACAAACATTATTATGTTGTTTGTTATTCAGGAGCAAGATCACAAGTGGTCGCAGAGTATCTAGGAAAACAAGGATATCAGGTGACCAACGTGATGGGTGGCATGAGTACTTATCGTGGCATTAAGGCAACTGGACCAAAATAAACGTTGAAATTAAAAAAGCATCCTTATGGATGCTTTTCATTTTGCCATTTATTAAGCTGTTATCGATTTTTCAATCTCATTAAGGAATGCTTCTAAGGGTTGGTTACCAAGCAATTCATATTTTTCATTAATGATGATTTTGGGAACACCAGAAACATTATATTGTTGAGAAATCCCTGGGAAGGTATTGGCTTCAATCATTTCAGCTTGAATGTTGGGGTTAAGCATCGCTAAGCGGTGGGCATTTTGAACTGCGCCAGGGCAGTGTGGGCAGCTGAGCGTTACAAAGACTTTAATGTTAACAGGTTTGTTAATCTTGGCAATACGATCTAATGCCACTTGAGGGACTTTAAGAGGGTGACCCGACATTTCGATTAACGCGCTGATGAAAGAGTTAATTTCATGACCAGCAGGAATACCATTAAATTTAACACCCTTATATTCACCCAAATCATTTAACATCACAAAGCTAGGAAGTAGGGTAATATCATACTTTTCAGCTTCTTTTGCATTTTCATTCTTATCTAAAATTTCAAGATTGATTTTATTGTTTGTTTCCTTAAACTCACCTAACAATTGTTTGGTTTCATTGCAAGTTTGGCAACCCTTTTCATCGACAAATAATTTAATGGTAATGGGTCTAACCATTTGTCCTAAAATCTGTGTGATTTGCTTACGAATATCGTCATTAAAGAATTTTTCCATATATACCTCCTTTAGGAATGATGGATTAAATATTGTTGAATTGCCAGAGCAGCTTTTGCACCATCTCCAACGGCAATGACAATTTGTTTGAATGGGTGTTGTGTTACATCACCCGCAGCGAATAAACCCGGCATCGTCGTCATAAACTGATCATCCACCCACACTTCGGCCTTTTCATTGGTTTTAGTTAAGGGTTGGATTAAAGAGGAATTAGCGATTAAACCAATTTGAATAAATAAACCATCTGCTTCAATATAACGTTTCGCTTGGTTGGTTTTATCTAACACCCATACACCTTGCATGTTATCTTTTCCTTCAATGGATAAAATTTGGGTTTCTAAAAATGTTGTTAAGTTAGGAATAGTTTTAAATTTTTCTAGGATGATCTTATCTGCTCTCCATTGACTACGATGAACCACCGTAATGTTTTTTGCCCATGCAGCTAGATCAAGAACCGCCTCTGCAGCGCTATTTCCACCACCAGATACAATGACATTCTTTCCTTTAAAAAAAGGTGCATCACAAGTTGTGCAATAGGAAACTCCTTTGTTTGCAAAGGTTGCTTCTCCTGGAATATTGAGTTTTTTTGGCTGACCACCCGTTGCAAAGAGGATTGTTTTACTTTTTAAAACCGTACCATTGTCCATGCTGACAAAAAATACATCGTGACTCTTTTGAATACTTGCAACCCAATAATCTAAATACATAGGTACTTCTAAAGCTTCTAGGTGTTTGAGAAAAACATTGGATAGGTCTTTACCTTCAATCATCGGAATGCCTAAATAATTGTCAACGGTTGATGTGTTGTGAAGTTGACCACCAATTTCTTTTGCAATAACTGCAACTTTTAGACCTTTTCTTTGGGTATATAAGGCAGCATTTAATCCAGCAGGACCTCCACCAATAACCAAAAGATCCCACAAAGGTGTGGTTTCAAATATAGATGGAATGAGTCGTTGTTGAATTTGTAAATCAAACATAGCTATCGACTCTTTACAATTAAGTCCATTGCATCTCGAATTGCTTTTTTATTCTCAGGATTATCTAACATAATTTGCTGAAGATTTTCAGTTGTGACGATCGAAATGGTTTTATCTAAATTGACGCGTATTGCTTTTAGCTGGGTGACCAAATCCTGACATGAGTCTTGCTTTTCCATCATGTTTAAAATACCGTTCATTTGACCATGAAGCCGTTTCATACGATTTAATAAATCTTGATTGCATTTCATAAAACTTAATATACCCATATGGGTATAAAAAGTCAAACGATATGATTTAATTCAAATAGTCTATGAGATTTGAAAAAAATGTTTCAAATAGCAAGGTTAGTTCAGTTGGATCATTATCGAGTGAATGCCCACTGTTTGGAAATAAAATTGCTTCAATAGGCGCGTTGAATTCGATTGCTCTTTCTAGAAAACGCTCGTAATTACTTTGTGGGATTAATTCATCCAATGCACCATAACCTATTAAAGTGGGAATCGCATTTTCTAAATACGAAATAGGCGAAGCGTCGACCCAGCTTTCCGGATAACCGTTTGATAAAAGTTCGCTAGCATCTACTACATTGGTTTGCATCAATTGGTTTGCTAAAAATAGTTGGTTGGTTGGATTACCAAAGGTGACGTAATTAGGATCGGTGAAATCGACAGGTGGGACCAACGCTAACAAATATTCGATAGGAATTGGACTTGTATTTCGATAACTATAAAGCATGGCAAGATGAGCGCCAGCGCTTTCACCCGCTAGTACCATTTGTGTTGTGTCTATCGGCATGCCGATCGTTTGTGTTTTAATATAATCGATCGCTAATTCAACATCCTCTAACATATCAAGATAGGTAGCCTGACTCGTTATTAATCGGTAATTCATACTGATATAGACATAACCTTCGTTGATCACGGATGTACGATATTTCAACATGTTTGACTTATCACCACTAATCCAACTTCCTCCGTGAATGAATAAGATACTGGGAACGGGCGAAGTAAGTTCACTTGCGTAACTAATATCTAGCGTTTGTCTTTCGTTAGATCCATACATGAGATTGGTTTCGGTCGTGATAAATGATGAAGAACTTGGTGTTGATTGACTCGATGAGTTGGAAGAAGAGATGCTAGAAGCACTCGTGGAACTTAATCCACCACACGCAGTTAAGATTAAAGTTAAAAAAGGAATGGTGTAGGTTTTGAATTTCATCATATGATTATTCATCTAAATTGTTTCTAAATACAAACAATAAGCATTTATCTTTGACAAATCATTGTTCATTCGTTAAGATATTCATACCCCCCATGGGAGGGGTAAGGAGCATATATGAAGATTGGAATTATAGTAGGTTCAACGCGTGTTGGTAATGTTGGTCAACTTATCGGTAAGTGGGTTGTTGATCAAGGTAAGGGTCGTAAAATGACGTATGAATTGGTGAATCTTGCAGATTTTGGATTGCCTCTATTTGGGGAAAAAGAAGCAAAGGAAGAAGTTCAAAAGTGGAACGACAAAATTAATAGTTTGGATGGTTATATCTTTATTGCTGCTGAATATAATCACTCTATTACAGGATCGTTAAAGAATGCTTTAGATACCGCTGGCATTCCTACCTGGATTCATAAACCAGCAGGTATTGTAAGTTATGGTTATGCAGGTGGTGCTAGAGCTGCTGAGCATTTAAGAACCATTTTAGGTGCTTTAGGTGTTGCAGATGTTCAACAACATGTTTTAATCAACTTAAATACAGAAATGAGCCAAACGGAAGGCTTCAAACCTGCTAATTACCAAGTTGGTTTATTAACAAAATTATTTGATCAAGTTGAATCGTGGGCAACCGCTTTAAAATCGACAAGAGGTTAGTTACCTCTTTTTCGTTGTACCAAATCCGCCTTGAACAGGTCTCACATCTAAAAATGTCACGACAGCTTTTGGAAAATGGGTTGCCATCTGGGCAACCATTTTTCTTTTCTTTCGAGGAATATAGGAAACAATCATCGCGTTATGATGGTTCGCTTTTCCCACCGATTCTAAGATCGTTGCGGCAAATCCATTACTTCTTAATTCCTCTGCAAAGGCAATTGCATCATCTTTTTCAGCAATAATTTCAGCTTTAATGTTACCAAGTCCAACTCGGCCTTCTAACCAGGATCCAAAATATAATCCGAATGCGAAACCACTGGCGTAGGCTAATACACGTAGCGGATCTTCGGTGATGCGCGTGACAACTAGAGATACATTAATCACCCAAATCATTTGTTCAAAGAATACGATTAAAGCAGCTTGTTTGCGAAATCCTTTTGTCATCAAAAGTAGACGAAAAACCCCAATGCTCACTTCTGTCATTTTTGCTAAAAAGATAGCCAAATAAATAAGGATATTCATTATGTTATTTAATGAAGAGTTGAAGAATTTGAACTGCATTCGTTGCAGCACCTTTTCGTAAATTATCTCCAACCACAAACATATTTATTCCGTTTTTGATGGATTCATCTCTACGGATTCTTCCAACATAAACTTCATCTTTACCGTCTACCAATAAAGGCATGGGATATTCTTTCTTTTCTGGTTTATCAAAGACGATTACACCAGGGGCTTTGGATAACAATGCATGTACCTTTGATAATTCAAATGGTTTTGCAAATTCTAAGTTAATCACTTCACTGTGGGCATTTTTCACTGGTACTCTAACAGCGCTGCTACTGATTCTAAGTTTAGGTAATCCCATAATCTTTCGGGATTCCTTGATGATTTTTTCTTCTTCCTTCGTATTGCCGTTTTCCATAAAAATATCAATATGGGGAATGACGTTTTCATAGATCTGATATGGGAACTTTGTGGTTTTACCCGTTGGAAGTTTTTCTGATAAATCGTGTAATCCCTTACTACCAGCACCACTCACAGCTTGATAGGTTGCAATAACCATTCGTTTAATTGTGAAAGCTTCGTGTAAAGGTTTCATCACCACAACCGCTTGGATGGTGGAACAATTAGGATTTGCAATGATGTATTGATGTTTCAAGGCATCTTTAGGATTCACTTCAGGAACCACTAATGGAACGTTTGGATCCATTCTCCAGGCTGCTGAGTTATCAATAACGAGTGTTTTTTGTTTGGCAAAAATAGGTGCAAATTGAAGTGCAACATCGCTTCCAGCACTAAATAAAGCATACTCAACAGGATTTTTTTGAACATTCGCTTCATTAAGAGCGATGACAGGATGGTTTTTTCCTTGAAAAGGTATCATCATGCCTTGACTACGTTCAGAGGCAAAAAGAACCAAGTTACGAATCTTGATTTTTCTTTCTTCTAAAACTTCTAAGAATTTTCGACCAACAACGCCTGTTGCGCCAACGATGGCGAGTGAGATTGCTTTCATTTTGTTGCGCCTCCAAGTACGAATTCATTATACAAAGCATTAATTGCAAACTTATAGTCGATATCTTCCACACCAATCACCAAGTGTAAACCATTACTGCCATAATCAATCATTTTTAAATTCACATTCGCATTCACCAAGGCTGAGAAGACTTTGAGGACATTCATTTTGTTTTGTAATAAATTTCGTCCAACAACATAGATCAATGAGATACCCTCTGTTATTTCAATCGTATCAGGTCGTAAATCCTTTTTGAGCTTGGCCAATAAAGCTTCTTTTTTACCATCTTGCAAATACTTTGATTCAATCATCATTGAGAAAGTATCTGTACCGGATGGAAAGTGTTCAACATTAATACCAAGTTTTTCACATACTCTGAGAATTTTTCTGTCAAAACCAAGCGTTTCAGACATTAATTCTTTTTCAACCACGACCAAATTAAACCCTTTGACACCCGTAATGCCTGTAATGGCACCATGGTAACGATCGGGTGGTAATTTGCTATAAATCATTGTCCCTTCACCTGTTGGATTAAAGGTATTTCTAATTTGGGTTGGAATCCCTTTTTTAATCAAAGGAAACATGGTTTCTGCTTGCAAGACACTGGCACCCATAAAGGACAAAACTCTAAGTTCTCGATACGTTAACGCTTCAATGCGTTGAGGTTTATCGACAATACGTGGATCACAAGTTAAGAAACCATCCACATCCGTCCAGTTTTCATAAAGCTTTGCATCCACTGCATCGGCGATTAAGGCGCCACTGATATCAGAACCTCCGCGAGGTAAAATTTGAATTTGGTCATTTTCATCACTTCCATAAAAACCACCTACGACAACGTATGGGTGCTTTTTTAAAAGTAAGCCAGCATCATTACGCGTCTTAGCGCGATTTAATTGGGTGCCCTTAAAGCGAATAATATCTGCAGCATCAAGAAAGGCAAAATCAAGGTAGTTTGAAAGTATCAATGCAGCAAGATATTCTCCACGCGACACAATATAAGATTGGGATTTTGATATCTTCATTTTTTGTAAGATGTCCTGAAGAATTGATTTGATTGGCAAATCTAGCTTTAATTCTTCTGTAATCTCTACAAATCGCTCACGGATGAGTTTAAACGAAACAGGATCTTTACCTTGTTGAATTTCTTTGGAAACTTGATAGAGTAAGTCTGTAATTTTAGTATCTTTTTCCTCACGTTTGCCAGGTGCAGACACAACAATAAATTTTCGTAAAGAATCTTGTTTGATAATCTTTGCGACTTGTTTAATGGTGGCAGCAGATGCCATGGAGGTACCGCCAAATTTGGCGACAATTGCTTTCATAACCTAGGAAAGTTTTCCTTTAAAGTGACCGTAATCAAAAGCCTTTACCAAGACATCCTTACCATCTAGTTTTCTTGCATAAATACTTGGTAATGGAATACCGTTAAAGGTATTGTTTTTAACAATCGTGTATAACGCCATATCCTCAAACACAATCGTGTCATCAACTTTTAATGGCTTGGCAAAACGATAGATTCCGATATCGTCACCAGTTAAACACGTGGCACCGGATAAGCGAACAATATGAGACCCTTTTGGATCAGAGGTTGTGACTGGCGGAATAAACTTCGCTTCTAAGACATCGGGCATATGGCAGGTTGCAGATGCATCCAAGATGGCAATTTCGACATCATTCTTCGTTACATCTAAAACCTTGCTTACTAAAAAACCAGCGTTTAAAACAACTGCTTCACCTGGTTCTAAATAAATGTCTAATTGATATTTGTCTTTGAAATAACGAATGATGTTGACGAGCTTTGAAATATCATAATTCGCTCTTGTAAGATGGTGTCCGCCACCAAAGTTAATCCATTTTAATTTTGAAAAATACTTGCCAAACTTTTTTTCAACTTCTTTGACGGTCGTTTCAAGTGCGTCTGCATTTTGTTGGCAAAGGGTATGGAAATGGAATCCAGAGACGCCATCTAGTAATCTAGCATCGATATCTTGAACTTTAATGCCCATTCTTGACGTGGGAGAACAAGGGTCATACATTGAGTTTCCAGTTTGTGTTGAAACTTCTGGATTGATGCGAATGCCAATCGTCTTCTTAGCTTTTAATGCTCTTTCTTTAAATCTTGCCAATTGTGAATTCGAATTGAAGACAATATGATCGCTGTATTTTAGGACATCATTGAATTCTTCTTCTTTAAATCCAGGCGTAAACACATGGACTTCTTTACCAAAGTGTTCGTGGGCTAATCGAGCTTCAAAAAGACCACTCGATGCAGTCCCATCCAAGTATTGGCTTAACAATGGATAAAAGTAAAAACTTGAAAATGCTTTTTGCGCGAGTAAGACTTTGCATCCACTTAAATCCTTTATTTTTTTGATGATTTGAAGGTTTTTAAGAATTAAATTTTCATCAATCAAGTAATAAGGCGTCGGTAACCCTGGGGTAAGTTTCATATTAACCATCCTTTACTTAATGATGAGAGGCTTAAAGGTTTCTTTCCAAGGCAATCCCCATTTATTCAATAGATCCATGTACGGATCAGGATTAAATTGCTCCATGTTAAAGACACCTTGACCAGACCATTGTTTGGTAAGCATTAAAGCAGCACCAATCATCGCAGGCACACCAGTGGTGTAACTAATCGCTTGTGAACCAACTTCTGCGTAAGCTTTTTCGTGATCTGAAACATTGAAGACACGATATTGTACAGGTTTACCATTTTTATGGCCTTGTAAGATAACCCCAATATTGGTTTTACCTTTGGTACGAGGTCCAAGTGAAGAAGGATCTGGCAAGATTGCTTTTAAAAATTGTAATGGAACGATTGGTTTGCCTTCATACATGATTGGTTTGACTGATGTCATGCCAACATTCACGAGCACACGAAGGTGTGTTAAATACTTTTCTGAAAAGCTCATATAGAAACGCGCTCTTTTAACTTCAGGAATAAATTTGACGATAGACTCTAATTCCTCGTGGTACATCAAATACATAT
>JBDLRZ010000018.1:0-2844 GCA_039799785.1 Bacillota bacterium
TCATAACCATCGTGTTCATCACGGTCTTCTTCGTCTTCTCGATCTTCTTCGGCTTCTTCATTTTCTTCATCTTCTTCGTTTTCTTCATCTTCATCATCTTCACCATCACGACGGCCTAATGGTTCGCTGGTGGGTTCAGAGGTTGGTAGTTCACTTGAAACAACATCGCTTGTCACCACTTCTTCTGAAGTTGGTTCACTGGAGTCAATCACAATGGATGTTTCTTCACTGCTCAGTTCTTCCGAGGTCACTTCAACTTCACTTGAGGTTACTTCTGAACTCGTTGGTTCTTCAATGACTTCATCTTTGACATTAAAATACATTTCATAAACCATCGTATTGCCGGCTAAATCTTGTACGGTAATACTTAAACGATAGTTATATGCTTCTCGATCTGACGGTAATTCTACCACTTGGAAAGGTTGACCTTCTTCAGTCAGTAAACTATCCATCAGGGTAATATACTCTGTGAATTTGGCGATTAACGCTTCTTCTGTGACTAAGGTTGCTGCTTCTTGGGGTCCTTTTAATAATAAAGGTCCTGTATTAGCATTCGTGGTTTGGATTAAACCACTGGTGGCAAGCATACTGACACCTGCAACCGC
This sequence comes from Bacillota bacterium, assembly GCA_039799785.1. GTDB lineage: Bacteria > Bacillota_I > Bacilli_A > RFN20 > CAG-826 > UBA970. The sequence goes on from JBDLRZ010000018.1 coordinate 606, forward strand.
CTTTTCTGCATAAACTTCCTTAATCGGTGTTGGTAAGGGAGCGACTTCATTACTTGGTAGTGATGGGGCGTTTAAACCGCATCCCACGAGTAAAGCAGCTCCTCCAATCGCGATTAAACTTAACTTATTTGAATTCATATACAATTCTCCTTACACCCTATTAACAACATAGGTGGTGTTTTTATTGGTAAATCTTATTCTAACATCAAGAACTTCAGTATTTTCGGTAATCTTGACCGCCAAGCAGCCTCATTGTGTTCGCCCCCAGGGATAATTTGGAATTGGAACTTCGTTTTGGATCCTTTCCTTAAAATTGCTTCTTTAACCGCGTGATTACTCTTCATATAAATCTCTGCAATTTCCAATCCAGCTTCTTTGTCACCTGTATCTAAATAGAGTTTCTTTAATTTAAGTGGTTTTTGTCCAATTAATTTTAAGATTTGTTCCGTGGAAGCATAAAATGCATTGGAAAGCCCTGCAACATTACCAACCACCTCAGGATAGAGTAATCCTGCTTCTAAGGAAATCACCCCACCCATGGAACTACCCAGCATGTATGTATTCTCTGGCCCTTTTAACGTTGAAAATCGTTCATCGATTTCTTTTTTAAGATCAAACAGTAAATATTGTAGGTAATCGATGCCACGGCCATGGGCAATCCAAGTCGGATGTGAAGGAAAGCGCGTATCAAAAATATTATATTCTTCAAGCCGTTGATTCCCTCGCATCGCGCAACTCACTGCCACGACAATGGCTTTGGGTAAACCTTTTGTTTGCATCGCCGAGACCACATCCCATATTTCACCCGCGTAAGAATCCTGTTTGAAAAATAGATTATGACCATCATGAAAATAAACCACCGGATACCGGTGGTTTGGATTGTAGTCATTTGGTAAAGCGATATAAAGATTGCCTTCTCGCTTTAATGCTTCAATATATCTTGGTTCTTTAAGAATTTTCACTTCTTAATTTTAACATAACCCATGCATGCCTCACGATCGATATCTGTCTACATATATGGATGAATATCCCTGGGTTCAGACGTCCATATATGTCGGCAGGTTTCCCCATTCAATCGCTGAGGCATGGGATCCCAGTAACACCAATATAGATAAGTGAATTAAAGAAGAATATAGCGATCGGCTCATTGTGGAATAATTCCACAACACGTGGAATTCTATTCATGGCTATCCATGAAAGATGGAATAAAGTTATGAAAGGATGTTGGGTTGATTTTTTGAATGGTGTTGACTCATAAGCTTGTAAGAATCGTAAATTTTAACATTCTTCACCAGTATCGTCCTTAATAACAACACGAGGACAAGACCATTGAAGAGTGTAAAGAATAACAAATCAGCGGGAAAACTTGCATGACCGAAACCATTGATATACGTGTTAAGAAAAATGACCATGACAATGTGCATACTTATAACAATACGATGGCGATTCATTCCAAAATCATAGTGTGTTTTAAGATACGCTAACGATGGTTTGGGAACACCGATCAACCATTCTTTGATCCAAACAAATATCGTGAACAAGGTTATCAAGGAGTAGATAACAATCACGAAGACATTAAATGATGAATCTAATTCCACTTGGTTGATCATGCCATAAATGCCCACATAATAAAAAGTTGAGATCAATATCAAGGTAAAATATTGAATCAACAAGGAAAATTTAAATATCTTAAGTTCACGGTTTGACATATGCGTTTGATAATAAAGGGTGGTATCAAGTGGCACTACATACGTTTTGGTTCGTTCACGATTTTGGGTAATAAAACGCCATAAAGTTGTTAAAGAAAAAACAATCCAAGCTAGCATCATCAAAACCACAGTTTCTACACGGTTATCAAAAGGGACCCAAAGCATCGCGATGTTTATCATGATCAAACTTAAAAGCACATAAAAGAATCGATCATTCGTGGCAATCTTTTTGACTTTAATTTGTTGATACGCGCCTTGCGGAGGTAAGGATTGTGAGATTGGTTGACTAAAGTAATCCAATGACACTTGAAACAATTGAGCGAGCCTTTCTAAATTGCTGACACTCACTTCTCTTACATTTTGTTCCCAATTGCTAATGGTACGATTGCTAAAATAAAGGGCTTTTGCGAGGTCTGATTGACTGAGTCCCTTTTGAATTCTAAGAAATTTGATTTTTTCACCAATCGTTTGGTTCATCTTTACCTCTTTGAATCTTGATGATTCTGCTAATTTAATCCCGTCGAATAAGA
>JBDLRZ010000019.1:0-3765 GCA_039799785.1 Bacillota bacterium
TAGCTCTACGATATTTCTGGTTAAATAAGGTTACAATCTCTTTTAAGTCATCGGTAAGATAAGACAATGTTTTCTTTTCAATGGCTTTTGGAATCCCATAAAATGCTTCGGCAATGGCACCTGTCATTGCGGCAATGGTATCGGAATCTCCACCAATCGAAATCGCATTGCGGATCGCATCTTCAAAGCTATCGGATTCTAAGAAAGCAACAATCGCCTGAGGTGTACTTCCCTGTGCAGTTTCATCAAATGTATACGTAGTTCTGATTTGCTCAAGGGAAAAATCTAAAGGATAATAGTGCTTTTGTAAATGCTTTTTCATATCGGATTTTGAACATTTCTTTCTGGCCATAAAAGTTGCAACAGCGATTGCTTCTGCAGCCTTAATACCCTCAGGATGATCGTGTGTTATTTCAGTTACAATCCTCGATAGAAAGGTTACCTCATCCAAGGTTTTGCCAACATAAGCAACTGGAGAAATTCTCATACCCGCTCCGTTACCGTAGCTATGATAGGTTTTAGGATTTTTGGATAACAACCAAAACATAAAATACCTTCCGTATCCAGAAGCGGGATATTTTAAGCCAATCGTTTGCATTTCTTTAATTAAGTACGTTTGCCAAGATTTTAGATCTTTATTTAGTGACAACAATGCCTTTGCAATTGCGAGTGTCATCACTGTATCGTCTGTAAAGAAATTCTTAGACGTTAAGATAGGAAACTTTTTAGTTTTGATATTATCCCATTCATAAATTGAACCGACAACGTCACCAACAATGGCTCCAATCATTTGCATGTCCCCCTTATGCATAAAAGATTATAGCAAATGCCTATTTCTCATCTTAAATTCTCGAATTCATATATTGAATTTCGGTTGCTGAGTTCTTAGTATAAAATCAAATGTCGTCATCAGAAATGTAGTTCATAATAGAAGGGGGCTTTTTTATGAAAAAGTATAAGCACCATATTCAAGTCATTCGTGGGGATATCACCACCGCTAAAGTTGATTGTATTGTCAACGCTGCAAACAAATGGTTAATACCCGGTGGAGGTGTCGATCACGCTATTCATCAAGCTGCTGGACCTGAACTGGCAAAAGCTGTAAAGAAATTTCATCATTGTGAGCCTGGTAACGCCGTCATCACACCTGGATTTCAACTCAAAGCAACATCGGTCATCCATGCTGTGGGACCGATTTGGAACGAATCTGAGAACAAAAAGGAACTTCAACGAGTCATTTCTAAGACTTATCAATCCATTTACGAATTAGCCACGAAGCACGCCATCCAATCGATTGCGATTCCAAATATTTCCACTGGGGTTTATGCATTCCCAAAAGAAATAGCAGCAGAGATTGCGATGGAAACAACCTTTGCGTTTTTAAAAAGCTCTCGTTCCAAGATGAAGATCTTCTTCTATTGTTTTGAGGAAGATAATTACGATCTATACACTGCTTTACTTCAAAAGCTAGATTCCTAAAATTGTCTCAATAAAGTCCCCAAGTTGTGGATTCCTTCCACACATAACCTAAAACACTATTCAAATCATCTTTATCTTCTTAGGATGTATTCAGTCCATAGGAGGATCGAATATGGCGCAATGTCCACATTGTCAGTCGTCGAATGTTGTCGTGACCGAAGAAGTTTTTACAAGAAAAGGTAGTGGGTTCTATCGATTTTGGCAAACCATCGTGGTGATTGTATTGATGTTACTTGGTGTTGCTCTCAATGATTTTGCTTTAGGTTTTATGCTCGCCCTTGGTGGAGGAATTGTCGTCAGTATCTTTTCCTTAGTGAATGCCTCAAAGAAAGCTACCTCAAAAACCAAACTGAGTTGCCTTAACTGTAAAGAAAAAACTTATCTTTAAACCCTATCAATACGCATCTTTTCGATGGGTAATGGTCACCATCAAGATGGTAAGTTTTTGATCTTGAATCTGCGTGAGTAATCGATATTGACCAACCCGATAACGCCACAATCCTTCGAAAGTTCCCTTAAGGGGTTTTCCTAGTAGCCTGGGATTTTCAATGCTTGATAGATGCTTTTCAATCCAAGCGATGATCATCATCCGGATGGTAGGATCTAAATCCTTCAAATCCTTTAAGGATTGTTTGGTAAACGCTAATTGGTACATAGGCACTACTTTATAAGACTTTTTACTTCTGCTAATGTATAGGTCTTTTTATCTTTTTGATATTGTTTTAAACCCTCTTCAACCAATCCGAGATCAAGAACATCCTCAATTTTTTCAAACACACTTGAGCGGATTAATTCAGATACACTAATGCCTTCTAATGCAGCAAATTTCTTTAATACTTTAACTTCTTCATCCGTAAAGCGAATTGATAAAACCATATCCGTTACCTCTTGTGTATTACATTGTATTACAAAATCCATCTGTTGATGCCTCCACTTATTGAATAGGAGGATTTATCAACATTACTTCAAGGTTTTATAATGATCTTTTTTCTTTTTGGTTTGAACGGTATGGACAACACGATGGTGATCATGATTTCCATATTGAACAAAATAATTTAAGGTGGCAATAAAGATAAAGAAGATGGATAAATAGAATCGATAATCGACTGAGGGGGCGGCTATAAAGTTACTGAGTCCCATTGGAATCACAGCAAAACGATCTACAATAATATCCCATAAGCTCGTGGCACTGATGCTTCCATGATTGGTCATGGTTTTCGCACTTAAACCACTGACTGCACCATTCGTGGTGAGGTAATCATAACTTGGTAATAAGTCATCATAAGTTGTCACTACACAACTATCCGAATCATTTAACATCGACGCAAAGCTATCGGTTAATTGACTGGTCGTTAATGCCGCTCCACTCATTTCAAAGTAATTTAATTCCATATATCCTGGTTGAGGTAAGTTATTGTCATAATGAATTTCAGTGACACCAACCGCATGATATGGCAACCAGAAATAATAGATTCCAGTATTGTTTTCAACCGTTGGCGCTAAACTTCCTGCCACTGGATTTTCATTATCATTAATCGCATAAGATGATGGATAGATTCCACCAACTGTGACCGTTAACGTACCAATCGTCTCTGTAAATAAATCTACGCGCATGAGTTTAATACCGTTATAGGCACTACTATCTAAGGTCACTTCTACAACGCTATCGCTGGTGATCGTCACTTCATAAGGTCCGCTCGATGGACTATTATGTCCAAAACGCAATGCGCCTTCCACAATACTCATTCTGCCATTATCTGTTAATGGATCCGTCGCAAGTGTATTCAATTTCCAATCCAACGAAGTTGTCACATCAACCGAATTATAAAGCGTATCCATGACATCCACTTGGTTACCATAGACCGGTGTGGTTGTTGCACCCCAATCATTAGTACCACTAATTAAATTTCCAAAGAAGAGGAATTCGGCTAGGATCACTTCAATATTCACAATTGTCGTTAACGTGGTTTCATTGACAAGATAACTAAAAGTAACCGGGAATGTTCCTAAGGTATTTAGAGCCGTGCCCACCGCAATACTGGTTTCAAAATAACCTTCAGTCGCAGGATTTAAATAGGCGGGTACGTTAGCAGGTCCTAAATCAAATAAACCTTGAATCGTATATAAACTCAATGAGAAGTTTTGACCAATCGTGAAAGGTGCGCCACCTGTCACGTTGATACTTAACCCAGTTCGAGGTAAAACCGTAAACGTTAAGGTATCAGTAAATTGATCAACGCCATCATCATAAGTAATCACGTTTTGAGTTTGATCTAAAAGTAAGGT
>JBDLRZ010000020.1:0-4323 GCA_039799785.1 Bacillota bacterium
GAACGATAACCATCAGCAACCGCAGCATAACCTGCAAGGAAACCAGCTTGTTCTTCAGCATAAAGGATTGATAAGACGTTTTCTTCTTGGCGGAATTCTGAGTAGTCAGCACTGTGTGGAACACCATCAAGTAAGATAAAGCTCACATCTGGATGTGTGTCTTGTGCTAAGAAGATTGGAGTTTCAAATAAGAATCCTGGTGTCACGACGACTTTAGCACCACCTTCAATGGCGAGATCAATCGTGTTTACGTATTCAGTGTTGTCAACAGCAGTTGGCTTGTAATATTGGTGAGATTTGTTGTTTTCATCAGCAAATTCTACAACCCCTTCCCAAGCACCTTGGTTAAAAGATTTGTCATCGATATCACCGATATCAGTGACGAGGGCGATTTCATAGGTTTGTGTTCCGCATGCGGACAACAATAATGAAAACCCGGCAACAGCAAGCATAGCTACGGTGGTAAACTTTTTCATTTATTTTCCTCCTTTAAATGAAATTACCAAGTCAAAGGTTGATTTCAAAGTTAATTTCTTGTTCAAAAGTTAACTAGATCAACACTTTGCTTTATTAATAATTTCATTATAGCTAAGCAAGTTGATTTTTATACAAAGTTGAATTGTAAATTTTTTTCACATAGTCTTTACATTTCTTTAACTTAACTTTGATAAAATGTTTTTAATATATTGAGGATAGCTTCCGACGTTAATGAAAAGCAAAGGAGATCCTTCATGGCAAAAAAGATTTTAGTGGTTGAAGATGAAGCATCTTTAGCTAAAATATTAAAATTTGACCTTGAAACTGCTGGATTTTTAGTAAAAACTGCCTTAAATGGAACAGAAGCCTATCGATTGGTTCAAAAGGAATCTTTTGATTGCTTGGTGATTGATTGGATGTTACCTTCCATGAATGGCATCGAATTGATTAAAAAACTAAGAGCAGAAAAAAATAAAGCCTTATTTGTCATGCTAACTGCCAAAACCTCTGAATTTGATGCGATTGAAGGCTTGGGATCGGGCGCAGACCTATTTCTTAAAAAACCGATATCGAATCGAGAATTGATTGCCCAAATTAAAGCTTTATTTGGCCATTTTAAGGAAGAAAAGTTAAGCGATAGTGATGTACTTTCTTTCGGAGATATCGCGTTAGATCTTAAGCAATACAAGGCGATGATTAAAGAAAAAGTAATTGAGTTAACGAAAATGGAGTTTGATTTATTGAAATTCTTCATTATCAACAAAGAACAAGCGCTTTCGCGCGATGCGATTTTAAATTCCATTTGGGGTTTTAATTATGATGGAACTACTCGAATCGTGGATGTACACGTCTATAACTTGAAGAAAAAATTAGAAAAATCGACTTGTTTCTTTAAACCCGTTCGCGGCGTAGGATATTCCTTACTTTTAAAGTAAAATAGACGTGATGAAAATTCCACGTAACTTTTATCTCATTTATTTGAGTTTTGTCTTATCTATTCTATTGATTATGGTTTGGTTTTTCCCGACACTTCCATGGGTCAGCACCACTTGGATTATTTTTCATTTGTTTTTATTAATCTATTTATTTCCCATCGTTTTAAAATTACCCAAGATTGCGCTCGGTAATATTGAAGAAAAACCATCTAAAAAAACGCAAGAATCATTTCTCTTATCCACTATTTTTCAACAACTAGATCAATATATTTTAATCATTCAAGCTGATGGAAAAATTCTTCAATTCACCCAATCATGGCTTGAACTTTTAAAGCTAAAGCCAGGTCAATCCATCTTGATGAAAGATCTTAGGATTGCCCCAAAATTATGGTCGACAATCAACCAAGGACTTGCCACGGAAAAAGGGGCTCAGTTTCAATGGGAACTTTCAAACCAACATTTTCAATCTTCATTAAGCCCAATTGTGATTGAAAAAATTTTCTATGGTGTGATGGTCACTGCAATTGATATTACCAAAATTAGTCAGTTAGAACAGATACAAAGTGATTTTCTTGCCGATATATCACACGAAATTAAAACACCGCTTGCCGCAATTTTGGGGGCTTCAGAAATTCTCAATCAATCGACGAGAAAATTAACTATCCAAGAAACCAAAGAATTTCAAGAAATGATTGCCAGTGAATCATCGAGATTACAACGACTCATTCATGAATTAACGGATTTATCAAAAATTGGAACACATGGTTTTCAAACACTTATTAAAACTAAATTTTCTTTTTTAGATCTTTTACATGAAGTTAAACAAGTACATCAAATTGAATTAGATAAAAAAGCACTTCAGTTCAAATTAAAAGTCCCGAAGGAATTAACTATTTTTGTGGATCGAGATAAGTTCTTTCTTATTTTTTCTAATTTAATGTCTAATGCGATTCGTTACACTGACCAAGGTCATATTCAAGTTTCCAGTGAAGTGAAAAATCAAACACTCATTATTTATTTCACCGATACAGGTCGAGGCATAGAACCCAAAAGTTTAGCTAGAATCTTTGATCGTTTTTATCGAACAGATGCTGCAAGAACACGGGTGAGCGGAGGTTCTGGGCTTGGTTTGGCGATTACAAGAGCGATTGTTCAAGCCCATCAAGGTACCATCGAAGTCGCGAGTCAATTGGGAAAAGGCACAACGTTTACATTAACCATTCCATATTTATCCTAACTCAATTCTAAACAAATCTTTACGTTAACTTTATCATCTTAACAACCTCACCTCTTATATTGAAGGCGTATGAATTCATGAGGAGGAAAATCAATGAACATGCAATTAAAGAAAGGAACCTTGTTTACTTCACTCGCGGTCATCTTGGCTGCTTGCGGTACAACGGTTTCATCGTCTAACGCGTCATCTCCAGCGTCATCAACAACATCCGTTGCGCCTGCATTTACGACCAGCAACAATATCGTTCTCTATACTCGTGATACCACATCAGGAACGCGAGACGGATTTATGGGTGGTATCGGATTTAGCGCCGCTGCAAAAAATGACAACCTATTAACCGATGGATTCTTAATCGCAGACAACACTGCTATCTTAACCGCGATGAGTGGATCAGATAAGTATGGGATCGGTTACGTTTCCTTATCTTCTGTGAACAACAACATCAAACCTTTAAAATTTAATAACGTTGTTGCAAGTGAAGAGACGGTCATTGATAACTCTTATGGTTTAAAAAGACCTTTTAACTGGATGCTAAGAGCAGAAGGTGACTTCCCATCTGAAACCGTTGAAGATATCGCAAATGCCTTTGTTGCCTTTATGGTGACCATCGAAGGTGAAGATACCATCGCAGGAGCGGGTGCAGTTGCCTTAGAAGCGACCCAACGTTGGGATGATATCAAAGCTAGTTATCCAGTCTGCAATCAAGACAATAGTGCAGTAACTGTCCGATTTGGTGGTTCAGATTCTATCGAAAAAGTTGCTAAAGCCGTGACAGCATCTTTTAAACCACGATGTGGTAACTTCGTTGCTGAACATGAACACACAGGTTCAGGGGATGCTTATAAGCGTACCAATGATCCAGCCATTAAAGATACGGCCGTTGGTAAAGACGTTGGCTTTGCTTCAAGAAACTTTACGGATGCAGAAAAGAAAGTTGGAGATGTTGCCTTACCAACTGAGCAATATGGTCAATTAGCTTGGGATGCAATTGTTGCAATCGTTCACAAAGACAACCCATTATTAAATGTGAATGCAGATATTTTAAAGAGAATGTATGAAAAAGCATCAGCAAGTCCGATTAGAACTTGGGCTGAAGCCTTAACCGCAGAAGCCGCTTTATAAATCTAACCAAATCATAACAAATTAGACCTTATACCGAGGGAGACCCCCTCGGTATAATTTATTTAAGCTTATGAAAACAAACCAAGCCAAAAAATGGATCGATCAACTCGTAGAAAAAATTCTTTTTTTCATGGCTTTATTATCAGCATCTTTTATTGTGATGGTGGTATTGGTGATCATTGAAAGAGGCCTTTCTCCATTTTTTTCTAATAACGATGGTTTGGGTTCGGTTAATCTTTTAAGATTTTTAACTGGCATTGTGTATTTAGATGGGCCCACCTTTGCGTCCAATGCTTACGGTATTGGATATTTAATTATCAGTACCCTTTATATCGCGTTATTGAGTCTACTCCTTGCAATGCCAGTCTCGATTTTTTCTGCCTTATTTATTGCCAAGATTGCCCCAAAACCTTTGGGGAACACATTGCGGACCGTTACGGAAATACTCGCAGCTATTCCTTCGATTGTTTATGGCTTATTTGGCGCGGGTGTGATTTTAGATTTGGTTTATAACTTATCCTTAGTCGTGGGTGTCCAATCCTCTGCAGGGTT
>JBDLRZ010000021.1:0-3279 GCA_039799785.1 Bacillota bacterium
ACGTCTACTAAAGCGCGAAAATATGCGAATTTAGAAATCGATAATAAGTAAAAAATAAATCCTAGGATTAAACTACCAATTAACGTAATGATGGAAACATAAAGTGAGTTTAATAAACCTAAAAAGATTAACCGTCCATAATCTTCAAATAATGGAGCTAACGTAAAGTTGGCGTCTCGAGAATAAATAACAAATAAAATAATCGCAACAAATGTACCGATTGCTAAAGTGTAGTTAAGAAGTTTTTTCATTGACCTTATTCGGCAGTGATATAAAAATCAATACCGTAGCGTTCTAATTGAGCAAGAACAACAGCATCCCAGTTTGCACGAAGTTGATCATATACACCATCTTCATCATTAAACGTGTCGATGAAAGCATTGGCTTCTGCTAATAATTCTGTATTACCTTTATTAACGGCCATTCCAATTGGAGAAGACACCCATGGATCCCAGACGATTAAAGTTGTTTCACGATTCGCTTTAAATCCATTGACGACTGGTGAAGCGGACATTAATAATATATCGGCATCCCCTTGGGCAACGGCTTCAATGGCAGTGGCAAGATCCACATATTCAGTGACCGTTTTACCATAACTCGTTGGAATGGTCGCTGACACTTGTGAAGCGATACCGGCAAATTTAGCAGTTTCAATGGCAAGTAAATCTTCAGTTGAGGAGTCGACTGTTAAGGTATTTGCTTCTGCAAAATCTTTATTCACTAACGTAATAATCTTAAAAAAGAAATAAGGATCGGTGAAGTCAACAACTTCTGCACGTGCTGCAGTGATACTCATACTGGCAATCACAATATCAATTTCGCCTGATTGCAAAGCTGGAATTAAACCACCAAAGTTTGTATTAACGATTTCAGTTGGTCTACCTAAATATTCACCAAATGCATTGGCAACATCTACGGAGATACCTTCTGGTTCATTTTCACCTGTCACAGTTTCAAATGGAGGATAACGTAAATCCATCCCTACACGGATTGGATCAGCTGGTGTGCAACCTGCGAGAACACCAACGGCAACAAGAGATGAAAGTAAAAGAAACGATTTTTTCATAAAGAACTCCTTTTCGTTTTTTATATTTTATTATTTTGCCTTAATTGGCAAGACTTAACCAAGTGATATACTCAAAAACTTTTTGGATAAACGTTGCAAGAGATCATGAGATGCTGGATGTTTGATACCCATGATCATCGTTAATAACATGGCACGTTCAGCAATTGCACCACTGATTAAGGCATTACGTTGCCAGGCATCCTTTAAATCTTTACTGTGATATAAAAGATGAACAATGATTGGCACACTTTGATTGATCGCGCATGCTGTACCTGCGTAATCTTTGACGAATGCTGCTGTATCGGTCATCTCTATAGCTTTTTTAAGTTGGATAGCATAACGCCGAGGTGCTTTTACTATCGCTTCTTGAATTGCTTGTTGCATCGATGTTTTGTCTAAGCCTTCGATGATGACATCAAACATGTCAAAACAGGCTGGATATTCTTCTTTGTTCGTTAATAGTTGGGCAAGATCCCATGCACGTTGATTGGACAAACCAAGTTGTTTGGTTGCAATGTAAGGAATAAAACCAATCAAGTGATCATCATCCATTGAAATGGTGGGTAAAGATAATTTCATTTTTTGATTAAGCGTATTGATAATGAGTTTATGACCATACGTTTCAATGTAACCAGCATAATCACCACCGGGTCGAATATGCGAATAGATCAACTCTCCATAAGCTTCTCTCGATAAATTAGGATTGGTTTTTAATGCTTCGGTCAACCAAAATAAGAACATACCTTGTGAGGTAACATCTCCGACTTCTGCAAGTGGATAAGCATAATAAGATGGTTGAGCCTCTTCGTACATTTTCTTATCTTGTTTTCGGAAGAATAGACTTTCTTTTTTAGCAAGATTATCTAAATAGTTCGGGTCATAAATCCAATGTATGCCCAATGTGGCGGCGTTGCCTAATAAGGCATGTTCAACAAATTTTTTCATGAAACTTTAATCCTCGTAATATTCATTTTAAATGGATGAAGTTTGTTTAACAAACGATACACAATCAACCAAACAAGAATGGTCGCAGTGTAATTGACCAGCACAATGCCCCACCAAACGCCTGTAACACCCAAACTAAGTAATTGGCCTAATGCATAAAAAACAAAGATCGGTGTGAATTGGCGCAATACACCAACGATCAATGCATAATAAGGTTTTTTAATGGCTTGAAGAACACTACTGGCAATGCCGATCAGTGAATAAGAATAGATAGCCAAACCCTCAATGCGTAAGTAACGAGCACCTTCTAGAATGACTTCAGGATCTTGATTAAAGATTCCAACAAGTTGAGGCGCAAAGGGATACATTATCACTAGACCAATCGTGAGCAAAATCAAAGCATATTTACCAGCTTGCTTAATGGATTGAAGAATACGTTCCCATTGTTGTGCCCCAAAGTTTTGGCCGACAAGCGCAACGGTGGCAATATTTAAACCAATCGTTGGTAATAACGCAATTTGTTCGATTCGAACGGCTACACCATAACCGGCAATTGTTTCATTCGTACCAAATTGATAAATGAAATACTGAATGATGAAAATTCCTATTGAAACCGTCGCGTTATTCAAAGAGACTGGAATGCCTTGTTTGAGTAATTGACGAACAGAGGTTAGGGAGAAGCGACTCTTGATAAATAAAGTTTTGTCATAACCTTGGGACTTAAAGAACGAGATACCTAAATAAACCGTACCGATGACTTGGACTAAAACGGTGGCAAGTGCAACACCAGCAGTGCCCATTCTTGGTAAGCCAAACCATCCAAAAATAAACATCGGATCCAAAATGAGGTTGAGAAAAAAACCAATAATTAAGAAGTTACGAAAGGGTTTGGTATTGCCTTGTGCAGAAAGTAAGCCATTAAAGGTGAAGTTAAGTATTTGAAAGACTGCACCGATAATCACCACATTCATATATGCTAAACCAGCATCAAAAACGTCTCCAGTACCGCCGCTAACTTGTAATAACCACGGAATGGCAAAGGGACTGACGATCAATAAAATGACTGCAATCAATAATGAAACCAGTAATGCATTCTTAGCAATTTGATGATAACCAAATTGATCTTTTTTTCCTAAGGCAATGGCTGCAAGTGCAGTGGATCCAGTGCCAACACCACTTGCCAAGGCGATCGTGATTAAAAAGATAGGAAATGAAATGGTTAAACCTGCGAGGGCTGATACAGAAAGTTGACCGGCAAAGTAAGTATC
>JBDLRZ010000022.1:0-4717 GCA_039799785.1 Bacillota bacterium
TTTATCATTTGGTAATGGCGCGATCAATGATGCGTTAATGCAAGTGGCGACCAGTCAACTTCCGTTCGGCGGTGTCGGTCAATCCGGATTTGGTAGTTATCATGGCATGCATTCCTTTATGACTTTTTCGCATCAAAAATCTTATATTCGAAAATCCACTAAAATTGATGTACCGATCGCATATCCTCCATATGATGCGATGAAATTAAAGGTGATTAAAAAAATTTTAAAGTAAGTTGACCAACATTTTTTGCATTTTACCCTGATGAACGTTGTAGTTGGATGGAACCGCTATACACTATAAGTATCAGCAGGAGGATTCATCATGAATCTTAAACTTCATACATTATTGTTCGTGACTGTGGGAATCATGCTTTCAAGTTGCGGCACGCCAGCAACGCCCGTCATGCTTTATGCAGATACCGCCAATGCCTTGGTCACAATCGACGAAGGATTTGATCAAGAAGTGGAATATGACTATATGGTGCAGGGCGGACAATTGCGTTTTCAACACTCTCATTTTATGGATGTACAGATGTCATCTGAATTACAAAATGATTGGGTTGAAGTTCGGGAAATGTTAGAAACGATTCGTGAAACACAACGACTTCAGAATCAACAACGAGTCCTCATTAAGATGGAAGCCAGCATCATTAGAACATTAGCGACCATCATTGAAACTAATGAAATTGTCTTATCGGAAGCATCGGCAACAGCCTTAGCAGAAGCTCAAGCTGACTTAGATGCAACCAAACTTGCCATTCAAACCACACGTAATGAGATTAGAACCTTACTCACGGAATTAAGAACACTGATGCGTTCTGTAAATCGACCGATGATGTGGGATGAAACATTAATTACCGATATCAAAGTCGTATTAACAGCATTGTTACCTTTAACAGAAAGCTTAGCGACAAGCATTAGCACCATTCTCCCATCCTTACAATCCATCCGGGATATCTTTATCGACGTGATTCCATCTGAACTTTCTCCGATCACTGAAGATGTGCTTTCGGCCTTAGCATTATTCGAAACCCAATTAACGGCATTGAATACCTTGCAAGATGAAATTAAAACTGTTCGACAAGATACACGACTGATGATGAAAGAGATTCATGATATTGTGGCGACGATGAAGGCTAATAATGAAACCTTAAGTGTTGCCGATAAAGCTGCACTTGCTTTAAAACGATTAGCGATTGAGGATGCGATGGATTCATTAAGAACCATAGGTTTGGAAAATAAAGAAACTTTAGAATCCTTGAAAGAAATGATGACCTTTGACAATTTAGATTATGTCAACGAAACCATCGCGCGTTTAATCCTTCAAGGTCAAGAAAGATTAGCAATCCTGCTTTCCATTCAGAATTTATTTTTAGAAGCGATCACCATTTTAGAAGCTTAAGTTTCAGATATCTCATGAGAAAGCAAAGTCTAACGACTTTGCTTTTTTTCTTTGAATCAATTTGGTGAGGTTTATAATGAAAGGGATGAAAAAACTGAGTATCTTATTTTTTGAATTCTTTCGTTTAGGTTTGATCACCTTTGGAGGTGGTATTGCTATGCTCCCGGTGATTAAGAGGATGGCGATCAAACATCATTTCATTCAAGAAAGCGATTGGGAAGAAATTGTAACCTTATCACAGTTATCGCCTGGTGCGATTGCCGTGAATTGTGCCAACCTCATTGGGTATCGTGCACATCGATATCTTGGAAGTTTAATCGCGATCTTCGGTATGATTTTACCTCCAGTGATCGTGATTACAATCCTTGCCTTAGGTTTTGAATTTATCCTAGAAGAACCCATCATGCAATCTGCCCTTCGTGGCATGTTTGTCGTCGTCTTTGTCTTATTTGTTCAAGCACTTTTTTCACTTGGTAAGCTTGCCTGGAAAAAAGTTTGGATGATTCCGATTTCATTATTTGCTTTTATCATGGTCTATTTCAACGTACTTACACCTGGACTGATGTTGTTAAGCACCCTGTTGATTGTGGTGTTGTATACCTTTATCCAACAAAGGAAAAAGTCATGAACTTACTTTGGTTAATCATCCAATTCCTTATCGTAGGAAGTTTAACCTTTGGTGGTGGCATGGTTGCGATTACCTTGCTCTATGATGTGTTTGTGGTGAATGGTGTTATTTCAGAATCTTTATATGTCAAGATGATTACCATTGCAGAATCAACACCTGGACCGATTGCGATTAACTTAGCAACCTATTTAGGTGTCGATCAATTTGGCATTCTCGGTGGTGTGTTAACCACGCTTAGTTTTATTTCACCATCCATTCTTATCATTTGGGTGCTGTATCCTTTCTACAAACGTTTTGCACATTCGCCTTACATTCAACAATTGATGACCGTTCTAAGAGCGGTTGTCTTTGGTTTAATCGCGATTGCCGTGGTGAGAATGAGTTTAACGTTATTCGAAGATTTACAACAAGTCCCCGTTCAAACCGTGGGTTTACTCATCTTGACCTTGCTTTTCTTACCTAATTTAAAAAACCGCCCTTACATCTTACTGATGATCGGAGCGGTTTTTGGAATCTTATTTTTCTAATCGACTAGTACATGTCGCCTGGGTTTGGCATCGCAGGTGCAGCAGGTTTATCTTCTTTAATTTCCGTTACACCGGCTTCTGACGTCACCAGTAAGGCAGAGATACTGGTCGCATTCAACACAGCAGATCGCGTTACCTTCGTCGGATCAATGATCCCTTCTTTAATTAAGTTGACCCATTGACCTTTTTTGGCATCAAAACCAAATTCTGGTTTTTGTTTCTTTTGATTTTCAACAATATCGCCACCATTGAATCCTGCATTTTCTGCAATTTGGAATAAGGGAGCAGATAAGGAATCTAAGACAGCTTGAATCCCTCTTTGAATATCGACGTTTTCATCTTTAAAGGTATCTTTGAGTTCATTGTAGATTTCCATTAAGGTTGCGCCACCACCGGCGACAATACCTTCTAATACGGCTGCCTTGGTTGCATTCAATGCATCTTCAATATGCAGTTTCTTTTCCTTGAGTTCGGTTTCGGTGGTTGCACCAACTTTGATAACGGCAACACCACCAGAAAGTTTTGCTAATCGTTCTTGAAGATTCTTTTTATCGTATTCAGAAGTGGATTTCTTAATGAGGCTTTCTAATTCTTTGATGCGGTTAGCAATGGCAGGATTCTTATGCGATCCACCGACTAACGTCGTGGTATCTTTCTTAATAATCGCACGACCAATCGTCCCTAAGTCATCAATGGTGACTTCGGATAACTTCATCGCTAAGTCTTTGGTCACAAACTTACCTTCTGTGAGAATCGCGATATCTTGGAGTTGATCTTTTTGTGCATCTCCAAAACCTGGAGCCTTGGTAACCACCACATTAAAGGTGCCACGTAATTTGTTGACGATTAAGGTATTGGTGACTTCATTTTCAACATCATCGGCGATGATGAGTAAAGGTTTACCAGCTTTGACAACTTGTTCTAATACAGGAAGAATATCTTGCACCGTTGAAACCTTTTGATCGGTGACAAGCACAAGTGGGTCTTCTAATTCGACGGTCATGGTTTCGCGATTGGTGACGAAGTATGGTGATAAATAACCTTTATCGTATTGCATGCCTTCGACAACCGAAAGTTCTGTATCAAAACCCTTTGATTCGTCGACGTTAATGACACCATTTTGTGAGACTTTTTCCATTGCATCGGCAATAATTTTGCCAATGTCAGCACTACCTGCAGAAATCGTTGCAACGTTTTCAATATCAGCACGGCTCTTTAAAGGACGTGATTTCTTAAGTAAACGTTCGGCAACTTCTTTACCCGCTTTATCAATCCCTTGTTTAACGAGAACTGGATTAGCACCTTTTTCTAGGGCTTTGAATCCTTGATGAATCATCGCTTGGGCTAAGACGGTGGACGTGGTGGTACCATCCCCTGCCATTTCATTGGTGTTACTTGCAACTTCATAGACGAGCTTAGCACCCATGTTTTCAAATGGATCTTTAAGTTCGATTTCTTTAGCGATACTGACACCATCATCGACGATGGAAGGAGAACCATAACCCTTGTCTAAGACAACGTTACGGCCTTTAGGACCAAGGGAAACTTTGACGACATCTGCGAGAGTGTCAACACCCTTTAATACTTTTAATTTAAAATCACGACCAAATAAAATTTGTTTTGCCATAATGACTCCTTTTTATTTTTCTACTTTTGCCAGAATGTTTTCAGCCTTGATGACTAAATAATCTTTGCCTTCAAGTTTAACGGTGGTGCCGGAATACGTTTGGTAAACCACTTGGTCACCGACCTTGAGTCCTTCAACTTTGGGGCCGACGGCAAGGACCTTACCAAAAGCAGGTTTATCCTTTTCATCCGTACTGAGAATAATCCCAGACGCCGTTTTCTTTTCTTCTTTTTCTAAGGCTAAGACCACGTATAGTTCTAATGGTTTTAACATAGCCAACCCTCCTTTAGCACTCTTATACTTTAAGTGCCAAATATAATTTACTCGATTCCTGAAATCGTGTCAAGTTATTCACTAACGAATAAATGACATGTAATTTTTTAATTCGTCTGTATGCGGTTTATCTAAAATGGAAACTGGTCCGTGTTCAAGGATTTTACCTTGATCCATAAATATCACATAATCGGCAAAATCGCGAACAAAACTCAAAACATGGGTCACAAAAATAAAGTTTTTGCCACTGCCTCTTA
>JBDLRZ010000023.1:0-4904 GCA_039799785.1 Bacillota bacterium
AAATATGGTGTGGACACTGTTCGTTATTATCTGGTTAGAGAAACTGTCTTCGGTGGTGATGGCCAATTTAGTCCAGAACAATTCGTTGAACGCATTAATACAGATCTTGCTAATGACTTTGGTAATTTATTGAATCGTACCATTAACATGGTGAATAAATATTTCCAAGGTGTGGTGCCAAACTTTCAAGGACCGATTTCAGAATTTGATCACCAATTATCATCCTTAACCAGTCAAACCATTGAGGATTATCAAACCTTAATGAATCAATTATTGATCACAGAAGCCTATGCAAAAGTGAATCAACTGGTGGCAAGAGCGAATAAATATATTGATGAAACCCAACCTTGGAATTTAGCAAAGGACCCCAGTAAATTAAAAGCCCTGCAAGTGGTGATGCACCAACTCATCTATACCCTTTATGTCGCGGGAACACTTTATCAACCAATCTTGGTGACAACATCAGACGCTTTCTTTCTTCAACTTGGTACAAAAGAAAAGCCCACATTGAAGGCGATTGCCGACCCCAAGGTTGTCAATGGTTTAAAACTTAATCCACCCATTCCGCTTTTCCCTAGACTGGATCCTTTAATCGAAGTACCCTTTATTCAATCGACGATTCTCAAAAAATAATTAAGATTTAATTTTACTATTCACATTTCCGGTATCGGTAATTGGCATTTCAATCGTTCGATTATTCTTTTCGTCAATTGTATCTACCACACTAAAAGGGGTGCCTTTAATAATTTGATATAAATGATCCATCGTGTGGAAATAAGGATAAATAACATCAGCGTTTGAGAAACTAAATTCTAAATCATGAACGAGTTTTTCATGTAATTCAAACAAACCTTCAAAAGACGTTAATCGCGCATCTTTTTTAAGTTGATGGTCCACATAATCTTTGGTCATCACCATTTCTTCAATACTCATCGGAATGTAACCACGAGTCATTTGATTTGCAGTCCATCTTAAGTGTTCTTGTCTTGCAAGTAAGTTGCGGATTTTCTTCGCGACAGGTTTATAACGATTTAAGTCCGCATCATTTTTGGCTCGAGGATGAACTTGGTGAAACCGAGATTGATCATCTTCGTCGTATCGTTTCATAAAGCTAGCTTCAGATAATCCTTTGGATTGCGGTGCTAAGTCCAATCCCATTAAATTGAGTTTGAATCGTAAACTAATTGCCTCATAAAGTAAGTTTTCTTTTTCTTGAGCGAGTAATACTTCAAACGGTTTTTGTGGATTTAAGGTCGCGTGAATATTCTTCGCGATTTGCGTAAAGACTGGATTAATGATTTGGTTTAATGAATAACCATAGTCCCCAAAACCAAACGGAATGACTTGTGGATTTTTAAACAATTGACTGGTTTGTTGATAATCACGATTGAGGATTTGAACAAAGATCTGGAAACGTTGCATACGTTTTTCAATGGTCCAACTCACTAATTGTTGAAGAACACGGAGGTTAAACACATCGTTATCAAAGGCTATTACAAAGATTTGGAAGTCATCTGTTTTGGTGATGTGGTTTGAGATTGCATCTAAAAATTGAGCATCATTAAATGTGGTGTTAATCGTTTCTGTTGCCGCTGATAAAGGTGGAAGTGGTAGATAATCACGCTTATTCACGGATGGGGTTGAGAAGGTTTTCACCACACCTGGATTCATCAAAGGATCACGATAGATGTTGTACGTGATGGGAGGGTTTGCATAACTGGTAAATTCTTTACCGAAGAATTTTGAAGCTTTAGGTGGGAATTGATTGGTCACAAATAAATGCCGATAAATATCTTCGTTGGTTTGACCAAATCCAAGTAAGTGGTATTGGATTTTGACATCCTCTAACGTAGCTTTTTCAAAATTGATCATGGTCTTAGGTAAATAAGAGGTGAGTGGGTATTCAAGAACGAGTTGTTGGGCAATGAGTTGGTGGTAAGAAAAGAAGCGAAGCTTTTGCTTTTCTTGACTAAAGGATTCATAGATTGGTAGGTGTTGTTTATCTTGATATAAAATATAGGACTTTAATTTACTGTTTGGATGTTGTTGATAATAACGATTAAGTTTTTCCACCAATGCCATGACGTCGGTATCTTTGGTTAACAAACTAACGAAAGTCGCTTCTTGTTTAGACGAACCAAGTAAAGATTCAAGTCGTTGATTGGTGACATCAAAAGTCGTAAACCCTGGTTTAAATAAGTACTTTGTGTTGATTTCTTTGGCTGCCAGTAAAGCTTTGGGTAAGGCAACATTGATTGCCTTTGATTGTCGATTTTTTTTGGATTCTTTTTCAAAAGACTTTAATAGGTAGGTAATTTTTTCATCATCACCCAAGATTAAATAATGGGGTTTTCGTTGAAGGAAAAAGAAACGCATTTTCAATGCGAGGTTATTAAAGAAAACTGCAAAAATTAAAATATAGGTGTAACCAAATCCAATCACGTGAATCGCGTAGGCTGAAAGAAGGAAAAGTAAATCATTGTTAATACGATTACTAATTTCAGTTGTGCGGAAAATACCCCTTAAGATGGCGGTCGTATTGCCAAATGCTTTGAGGACCAAATCAATTGTATTTAACGTTTCTCCATTCCCAATAAGCCCATAAGTATAAAGTGCAACACCCAAAACAATAATGCCTAAAAAGAAATGGAATTTATATTTAGCAAGATCAAGATAGATCATGGCCCCAATTAAACCAAGTGTTCCGATAAAAAGAAGTAGTGAAATCAAATCCATTATTGGAACCATCCTGCAATTTGAACACCCAAATAGACTAATAGAATAGAAACCACCAAGATCAGTAATAATTTCCAGTGTTTAAAAATCCAACGAATCAATTGATACAGAAATCCGGTCGCCCCAAAGATAAATTTAAGAGGGGCTCCAACAATCTTCCCTAACGTTTTAAAAAACATTTTAATACGATGGCGAACTCTTGGTAATCTCGCTTTTTTATCAGTTTCATACACTAAACTTTGAACCGGTACGGCATAACGATGACCCTTTTCTTGATACGTAAGATGATAGATTTTAACCTTCGATAATGTAGTCTCTTCGAAATCATAATCTGTTCCATTCGCTCGCTTTAATGTAGCTTGGCTATATCGATAACCAAATTTAGGTCCAATCACTAAGACATAGGTATAGTTGTGGGTTTGTTTTTCTTTTAACTTAACCTGGTCATTAATTTTATAGATGGAT
This sequence comes from Bacillota bacterium, assembly GCA_039799785.1. GTDB lineage: Bacteria > Bacillota_I > Bacilli_A > RFN20 > CAG-826 > UBA970. Next base: position 3,202 of record JBDLRZ010000023.1, read on the forward strand.
TGATAACGGTATTGTTTATATGTAAAGAAATTTTGAATCAAATTCCAATCGGATTTTTCACCCGTCTCTATTTTTCGTGGCTCTTTTGCAATGGTTTCTTTTTTATCTAATGCAAAGATTTCACCATCCACTGTGGGGTCAACATCGGTTTCATTGACGACCTTCTTTGCTTGATAAACATATCGTCTTTCTTCGTAATTGACTTTCATTTCTACAATATCTTCAGGAATAAAATATTTCTTTTGTTTGGAATCAAAAAGGTTAAATGCAACATAATACAGTTTGGTTGCTTTAGCTTTTAAAGAAGAAATGTCACGATAGAAAAAAGGTCGACCTAATAAATCCTCAACTTTATTTTGAACGGTGGACATATCAATCAGGTCATAAAGTAGTTCACCTTCAAGTTGGGTTTGATAATATTTTTTTGAATCGTAGTAGTATTGATCATTTAAAACACCGAAGATATGTTCTTCTTTGACTGCAAAGGTTGTTCTTTTTAACACATCATCCACAAACACATATTCTGAGATGTCGAGTTTTCCAGGTTTAAAGGGAGTTGGTATCACATATTTATGAACAAGACCTTCTTCGTCTTGAATTTGAACACCGTAACGTTGTTTATTAATGACAATTTCCGTTAAATACTGACCAGGTTCGGGTAAATAAAAAAAGATCACGAGTTCTTTTTTGTTTTCAAATAACCCTAGAATCGTTGCTTGTAATAAAGAGGCTTTTGCATCGCGATATTTTTTTAAATCTAAATTAATTAATAAAGCGTCTTCTATTAAAGGGGAATAACGGTCTAATTTGAATTTATTGAGTAGGATTGTTTCGTCTTTCATGCTTTTATTATACTCGATTCAGTGTATTGAAAAATCTTAAATCTAGATAAATAAGGTAATAAAAAATTCTTAATCGTTATAATGATAAAGAGGTATGTATGAAACTTTATCAACACTCAAAAAACTTTATTGATATTGCTTGGCAAAATGATCAACCAAGACCATTTTTATTGATTCTTCCAGGTGGTGGTTATGAATATACCTCTTGGAGAGAAGCCCAACCGGTCGTCAATGCTTTTGCAAGCGAAGGCTATCACACAGGTATCTATTACTATCGAGAAGAAAAACTTCTTCATCCATACACTCATATCGAAGCAAAAGAACTGATTGAACAATTAAGAAATGATTCACGGGTTAGTAAAATTTATTTGGTTGGTTTCTCTGCGGGTGGTCACTTGGCTGCGACGATCATGACTTACTATCCGCATTTAGTAAACGCCGGTGTATTAGCCTATGCACCAATCACCTCTGATATTAAATACCGTCATGTAGGTTCACTGATGAATTTATTAGGACCCGATATCACCAAAGAAAAAGCCGCAGAAGTTTCATTAGATTTACATGTCACAAAAGAAACCCCACCTTGTTTTATTTTTCATACCCAAGACGATGCAATCGTTCATGTTGAAAATGCGTTGATGTTTGCAGAAGCATTACGCAAACACCGCGTACCATTTGCCCTTCATATCTATCCACAAGGATTACATGGTTTTTCAGTTGGAAGCGATGATGTCGCCTACAGTGAATTTTCACTTGAAGAATTCCATCAACGGTTCGCTTATATGAAAGAATGGGTTGAACTTGCTAAAAGATTTTTGAGGACATATTAATGAAAACAACATTCACTTTGTTTGCGAACAC
>JBDLRZ010000024.1:0-3372 GCA_039799785.1 Bacillota bacterium
TAGATGTTTGGGAACATGCGTATTATTTAAATTATCAAAATCGTCGACCCGATTACGTCACCAATTTTTTTAAAATCATTAATTGGAAAAAAGTTGAAGAAAATCTTCGTTAATTTTTTTCATTTTTTTGAAAATAATTCTTGTATTAAATTCTCAGCGTGATAGGATTAACATACAAGGAGGAAATCTCACATGGCCACAAAGAAAAAAGCAACGACAAAACCTGCTGCAAAAGCAAAGAAAGCAGTTGCATCTAAGAAACGTTAATCCCTTAAGGATCAATGAAAAAAACCATTTGTGAAAGCAAATGGTTTTTCTTTTGTATAATGAACTTAAGATGTATGAATCACCAGCCTTCAAGTTAGTGAAAAAATCAGGCAACCTAGAATGCCGAGAATACCAAGAGTTTTTTACTGTCGCGATTCACGAACCTTCCTTACAAGGATATTCTGGTTTTGGTTATTTGTTTAATTATATTTCTGGCAACAATCGCCAAGGTGTCAAAATGAAGATGACAGTACCTGTGATCAATGATTTAGATGAAAAAGAAAAAAGCATGGAATTTGTCATTCCAAAAATGCATACCCAAGATATCCCTCAACCGCTTTACCAACAAATGAAGATCAAGCATTATCCTTCTCAAATGGTCATTGTCTATACATTTTCGGGTTACATACCAAAGGAAAAGATGGAAGACATCACTGAAAAAATGAAAGTCTTTGCAACGCATGAACATCTCATCACAACCGGAGAATTAAAAGTTGCTAGATATAACGGACCTTACACACTTCCGTTTTTAAGACACAATGAAATTTGGCTTAATGCTTCGCCAATTGGCAATCCGAACAAAGACCATAAAGCGTAAATTGATGATGATGTAAGGCAAAGTGATGTTGCTTTGCCATTTTTCTTTCAAAGTCATGAAGAGGACAATCTTCAATAAAGACAATTTTTTTACATTGGGTACAGACAAGTTGGTGATGGTGCTCTTTCTCTTTCAATTGATAAAGAGGTGTGGTTTCAGTTTCTAATGTTAATTTCTCGATGATACCAACCTTTAAAAATTGTTCAAGAATTCGAAAAACCGTAGAGTGGGAAATGGTTTTAACTTTATTCTTTTTGGAAACGAGTTGATAGAGGCGATCAAGTGTGATGGGTTGGTGATGTTCAAGCGTATGAAAAACTAAATCACGCGCTGGTGTATTCTTCAAGTCATGATGATGAAAGAAGTCTTTATGACAATCTAACTTTTTGTTCATATTTGTTTACGCCATTTGATAGATGTAAGGATCACAGAGATAACCCATACAAACGTGTAAGAAACCACAAGCGTACTGCCGGTGGGTAAATCAAACCAAAGCGAAACACTAAATCCAATGATAAAGTTTGCAATCGCAATTAGCATTCCGTAAAGAAAGCTTTGTTTAAATCCAAATTTAAAATTCATCATAATCAGGGCTGGAAATAATAAAAAGCTAGACATTAATAATGAACCCGTTGCTCGGATACCAATAATGACGAGCCAGGAGGTTAGCACGGTGATACCTAATTGAAACCACTGTGGTTTTAAGTGATTAACTTTAGCAAAATCGCGATCAAATGAAAGCGTCATTAATTCTTCAAAGAAGAAAATAAACAGACCTGCTATCAAAACAAATAAAATGATGATGATGGTGACATCGAGTTGCCTTAATAAAAGTAAACTACCGAATAAAAATTGATCGATTCGAATGTTTTGATTGGGGTTGGTGACATTAATCAAGGTTCCAAGCGCAATCGCAGAGGTAGCAATCCCGCCAATAATGCTATCGCTATAACCTTTATTACTTTCTACCAATAGATGAATGGTGATGGAAGCAAGGGTGGCAATCAGTAGATTCAGCCAAATGGATTGTTCAAAAAATGTAATGGAAAGTGCAACGGAAAAATAGGCAACGTGAGAAAGACCGTCACCGATATAGGCCATTTTTTTATGAACCAAAAAATGTCCAACAGCACTTGCTAGAATGGCAACCACTAAACCAACGAAAAGACCTCTTAGAATAAAATCGTATTGAAAGTATGCTAAAAATTGATTAATGGTCATGGTGATGATCTCCATGCGTATGAATAAATGGTGAAAATTCTGGATGTTCGCAGAAATTTTGATAACTGCCATCAAAAAGAACTTTGTGTTCTAAATATATAACGCGCTTGATGTGGCTGGAAAAACTAGGTAAATCATGCGTAATAATGACATATGGTGTTCGTGCTCTTTTTAATTGCGATAAGATATCGTAGATTGAATCCTTTCGACTAACATCTAAAGAACTGGTTGGTTCATCCAAAAAAACAATATCCGGTTTTTGAACCATCATCCGAGCAAACAAGACCATTTGCTTTTGCCCTAAAGACAACAAAGAAAAACGATTGTTTTGTAAAGCCAACAAAGAAAATTTCTTCAATGTGTTTTCAATCGATAGATGGTCTGCTTTTGTAAGCCACCGAGGAAATGACTTTTTCACAACCAAACCTTGGCTAACCACTTCTTTGACAGTCATCGGAAATAGACGATCACCCAGCGATAAAACTTGTGGAAGATAACCAACGGACAAGTTTTTTCGAATATTCACTTCTCCAGCATCTGCTTTTATTAAACCCAAGACAACCTTAAGCAGCGTTGTCTTACCTGCACCATTTGCCCCAATCAGTGCAACTTGATCTCCGGATTGAAAATCTAAAGATACATTTTCAATCACTTGTACTTGATCAAACATAACGTTGAGATTGTGAATTTGAATAAGTGGTTTAGTTTTCACTTTGTGCTAATGCCTCATAATTCAGTAAAAGTAACTCTTGATAAGTCATATCGGCATCAAGTTGGGGCTGGCTAATGGTTTCTAAGGTATAAAGCGTTGCAGTTTCAATCGTCGGATCACCCTCTAATAACGTTTCAGTGACGGAAGCGTTATCCGTGGATGAAATATAGAGTAAGTTTGTTTCTAAGGTTGACATTAAGGTTTTAAAATCAATAATCGATTGGGCGGTTGGTATCACTTCAGAGGAGAAACCTGGATACGGCGTTAGAACATGAATATCATAGTTCACTAAATAACCGAGTGCATTGTGTCCTGCAAAAACAATATCTAATTCATCACCTTCTAAGACTAATTCATCATAAAGCGAGACTGCGTCGAATAATGCTTCTTCGATTAATTGTTGTCGTGATTGAATTAATAGTTCGTGTTCTGGAAGTAAGGTCATTAATTCTTCTGCAATGATATCAAGCATCAATTTTCCATTCGCTGGATCAACCCAATAATGAGGATCCCCATCAAAATCATGGTCATGGTCGTCATCGATGGTATTGGCAAAAAATTGATTTTCAACGAC
>JBDLRZ010000025.1:0-16589 GCA_039799785.1 Bacillota bacterium
TTTGCCTTATCAGGTTCAAAATTTCTTGGCGAAGCCATTGCAAAATCTATGAACTTAAATCTCAGTCCAGTTGAAATCAATAAATTTGCCGATGGTGAGGTGCTTGTCAAACCATTGGACACTGTTAGAAATCAACATGTCTATATTATCCAAAGTACCTCAAAACCCGCATCTGAAAACTTAATGGAGCTACTTGTTTTTGTGGATGCTCTCAAGCGTTCTAGTGCTAAGGAAATTACTACTGTCATCCCTTATTTTGGATATGCCCGACAAGATCGCGTCGCTAAAAGTCGAGAACCTATTTCAGCAAAACTAGTTGCGGATTTACTTGTTGCTGCAGGGGTTGATCGCGTGATGAGTGTTGATATTCATACTATGCAGATTCAAGGATTTTTTTCTGTTCCTTTTGATAATATTTCCCCTTACCATTTATTCGCTAGAGAAATTAAATCGATTCTCACAAAAGAAAAACTTGGTGAAGATGATCTTGTTGTTGTTTCTCCTGATCATGGTTCCGTCACACGCGCCAGAAATTTTGCAGAATTATTTAGACAAGCAAGTATTGGCATTATTGATAAAAGAAGACCAAAGCCAAACATGTCTGAAAGCGTAAATTTAATCGGTGAAGTCCAAGGCAAGATTGCTGTTATCGTGGATGATATTGTCGATACAGGAAATACCTTGATTGGCGCAACAGAATTACTTAAAAAACATGGTGCCAAAATGATTTTAGTCTGCGCCTCGCACGGTGTTTTTTCACATGATGCAACGAGTCGCATTCAAAAAGCACCAATCGACTATTTTTTTATAACTGATACCATCGATCATCCACCATTAGCAAACATTAAGATTATTTCGGTTGCCCCATTACTTGCTAGAGTCATTCAAAATATGCACGAAGGAAAAGCGCTATCTCCAATTTTCGATGAGTTCTCTCGGTAATTGAAATGATTCATGCACGAATTGTTCAAAGTATCATGCGTGGTGTCGCCAAAATCATCACCATTCCACAACCCCAATTGTATACAGGATCAAAACTGTTTCATAAAGTTATTGAAATTGCCCAGTATCATTCAATCAAAAAGTTATTAATTGTTACCGATCAAAACATTATCCAGTTAAAGCTCTTTGATCCACTCTTAACATTACTCAAACAAAACAATATCGAATATGTCATTTACCAAGACACGCAAGTGAATCCTACCATCACAAATCTTGAAGAAGCTAAAATTAGTTATCAAAAAAACCAATGTCAAGCTATCTTAGGTATCGGTGGTGGTTCCCCGATGGATTGTGCAAAAGGTGCAGCAGCTCTTATTGCCAGCGGTAAGAAAGTTCCCGCACTGAAGGGGCTTTTAAAAGTTGGAAAAAAACCACCTTTAATGATGATGATGCCGACTACAGCAGGAACTGGTTCAGAAGGTACGGTTGCAGTTGTGGTTTCCAATCCAAAAACGAAAGAAAAATATGCCATTAGTGATCCAGTTTTAGTCCCGACTTACGCGATTCTAGATGCTTCACTTACAATTGGTCTTCCAAAGCATATTACAGCCAGTACAGGCATGGATGCGATGACACATGCGATTGAGGCAACGTTAGGCAACAGCAATACTTCCTTTACTTACACGCAATCAAAGAAAGCTTTAACACTTATTCATCAGCATTTAATCCAATCCTATAACAATCCAACCGATATGGAAGCTAGAGAAGGCATGCTGATTGCCTCCTATCATGCAGGATTAGCCTTTACCCGTGCCTATGTCGGATATGTTCACGGAATTGCTCACACGTTAGGTGGGTTTTATCAATTTCCTCATGGATTAGCGAATGCGATTATTCTTCCTCATGTCTTAGAAGCTTATGGTAAGAGCATTCATCCTAAACTTGCCATGATGGCAGATTGGTTAAATTTAACCAGTGAGCAGGCTCCAGAAGTCGTAAAGGCAAAAGCATTTAAAGAATGGATTCTATTTCACTTAAAGTCATTAGGAATTGATAACACACTTGTTGGAGTTATCAAACGTGAAGATATCCCAATGATGATTCAACGTGTCAAACAAGAAGTGATACCTTTATATCCTGTTCCTTCTTATCTCTCTACGCAAGTTTTGAATCAAATTTATCTAACCTTAGGAGGTTATTAACATGAATGTTTATGATTTTAGCGCCCGATCCATCAAGGGTAAACTCACGCCTTTATCTCAGTTTAAAGGCAAGGTTTTACTCATCGTGAATACTGCCACGCATTGTGGATATACCAAGCAATACAACGCGATGCAAACCATTTATCAACAATATCAAGGGTTGGGTTTAGAAATACTAGATTTTCCATCCCACAGCTTCCTACAAACCCCTGAAGACAATGCTGGCATTGAAGCTTTCTGTGAAAGGCAATTTAAGACAACGTTTACAACATTTGAAAAAATCGATGTCAATGGAAATCAAGCGCATCCTTTATATCAATATCTCCGTAAACAAAATGCTGAAAAAATCGATACAAAAATTGAATGGAATTTTACAAAGTTCTTAGTTAATCGTCGCGGTGAAGTTGTCAGCCGATATAATGCAAAAACCACACCCGAAATGTTGGTAAAGGAAATCGAAACCTTACTGAATGATCGATAAAAAAACCAAAGCTTCTCTCGTCGATAAACATATATTATGTTTTGGTAATTCACCTCTCTTTTTTATCCAAACACCTTTACGTATTGAATGGTTTGGTGCGTACAGTGGTTTACATGGTTCGCCTCGATTAACAAGCGCAATTGACAAGTATGTTTATGCAAGTGTAAGTCGTAATCAAGAACGAGTTCTTCGGATTATCTCGAGTCATTATCCTGCAATTAATGTATCGCTTGATAAACCAACTATAGAATTTGACAAGGGCGGTTCTATTGGATTAATACAACAACTATTACATGAGTTAAACTTAAGAAATATGGTCGTTAAAGAAGGCTTCAATATGTTTATCGAATCCGATTCTAAACACGGATTTCATTTCGGTGCCTCAAGTGGATTTTTACTAACAATCCTAGAAGCCATGAAGTTAACGAGTAAGCGTAAATCATCTATTTCACATGATGAATCATTACAAATTTTAAATGCTATTGAACAACATCAAATGATAGCTCCTATCCATCCATTTGACTCCTTGTCCATGATGGATGGTGGGACCAATTTACAAGATGTAGATAATCAAAATCAACCCATATCTCAACGTCATCAAGGCCCATTTCATCAGTATAAAATTGTTTCGCTTTCAATTCAGAACTTCGTCTATCAAGCTCATTTATCAATCAAACATATTTTGGAACAAATGAATATCATTGCCCAACATTATCAACAAACTCGCTTAGCAGACATTGATTTCCTTTCCTTTCAACACGATGAAAGAAATCTTTCCTTGTTGTATGGTACAAAAACCATTGCGAAAACAAATCATTTCTTTCAAGAAACAAGTGTAACAAAACAAGCATTTTTAGCATTGGAAAAAGAGGATGAAGCGATGTTTCATCACCTATTTTCTCAAGCACAAAAACGGGATATAGACTTATTAGAACATCATTTGGTTTCCACTCCATCCGAACTAAAAATAGCCAGTACAATGAAATGGTTTCTCAACACATTTCCTCAACTCGCATGCCGTTTACATGGCTTCGGATTTCAAGCGGATTTCCTTTTATTGGTCCCGAATGACTTATTCAAGGAAGTTTTTCATCGTTTGAAAAAACAGTTTTATCATGATCAAGTGAGAGAAATTAAGATTGTAAATCAAGGCGTTCGTGTTTTCAAATCCTGAAACCTCTTTCATAAAACATTCATATTTTTATTCCTTTTAATGAAAATGATGATGTAAGCGATAACATTTATGATGAAAATTAGAAAGCGTTTACATTTTAGATCTGTCATTTGTATTTTGAATTTCATCCCTATATATTGATGTTGTCTTATAGATCTGGCAACACAAGACACGCGGAAAGAGGAGGCCAAAAACCATGAGCACAACTATCTTCGAACGATTAACGAAAAAACCATTAAATGCGAAATACTATCCATTCGATGAAGAAAACAAATCAATTGTTCAACCTAAAAAAGATCACTTCTTTGCAGAACTATCACACTTTATTATTGAAGTTCTTGCAATCGTATCCAGACCAACTATCGACTAAAGCATCCGTTTCTTAGATTCTAAAAGGCTTGAAACCAGATTCAAGCTTTTTTTCTTTTCTAAAGAAATTTTCAAAGCTGTTAAAGACAATTTAGCACTCTAACTTGACAAATGCTAAATAAATTCCTATATTGAAATTAGCACTTATGATTATTGAGTGCTAAATAGGAGGAATTATGGAACTTCCGGTAGATTATAGTAAAGACGAAAAAGTTTTGGAAAAATTTGGACGCAACATAAACGAACAAGTCCAAAAAGGTAAGATCGATCCAATCATTGGTCGTGATGAAGAAATAAGAAAAATCATCCAAATTTTAGCGAGGAAAAATAAGAACAATGTCATTTTATTAGGCGAACCAGGCGTAGGTAAAACTGCGATCATTGAAGGTCTAGCTCAACGTATCATGCGCCAGGATGTGCCGAATACTTTAAAAGATAAAGTCATCTATGAGTTAGATATGGGCGCCCTTATTGCTGGAGCAAAATTTCGTGGAGAATTTGAAGAACGCTTAAAAGCAGTTTTGAATAAGATCAAGCAATCTGAAGGGAAAATTATCTTATTTATTGATGAAATCCATAGTATCGTCGGCGCAGGTCGTACAGATGGCGCGATGGATGCATCAAATATGTTAAAGCCATTACTTGCTCGCGGAGAAATTGATTGCATCGGTGCTACCACACTGAATGAATACCGCCAATATATTGAAAAAGATCGCGCATTAGAAAGACGTTTTCAACCGTTAATGGTCTTAGAACCAACCGTTGAAGACACCATTTCAATTTTACGTGGCATTAAATCAAGATATGAATCCCATCATGGTGTCAAAATTACGGATGAAGCTTTAATTGCAGCGACGACACTATCTCAACGTTACTTAACATCCCGTTTTTTACCTGATAAGGCGATTGATTTAATCGATGAAGCATCAGCTTTAACAAGAGTTCAAATAGAATCGATGCCGACTGAATTAGATGAAGTTGACCGAAAAATTCGCCAACTCGAAATTGAAAAATATGCCTTAAGTAAAGAGGATGACCCTACATCAAAAGCCCGATACACAAAAATAAATGATGAATTAAATGTCCTCAAAAAGGACTATGCAAGTAAAAAGCAAAAATGGGTAGAAGAAAAAACCCTATTATTAGAAATGAAAACGCTCAAAGACACCATTCATCAAACCAAATTAAAGCTTGATCAAGCTTTTACGAATGGAGACTATCAAAAAGCTTCAGAATTACAATATGGTCAGCTCCCTTCATTAGAAAAAAATCTATTAATTCTAGAAAATAAGACGAGAAAAGGGCGAATGCTTTCTGAAATCGTCACCGAAGAAGAAATTGCCAAGATTGTTTCAAAAATGACACGTATTCCTCTATCTAGAATTGTTCAAGGTGAAAAGGATAAAGTATTAGGCTTAAAGGAACGGATGCTACAACGAGTGATTGGACAAGATGATGCGATTAGTCTTGTAACCGATGCAATTATTAGACAAAGAGCAGGCATTCAAGACGCAAAACGACCGATTGGAACATTTATGTTTTTAGGTCCCACTGGTGTTGGAAAAACCGAAGTTGCAAAAAGCCTTGCAGAAGGTTTATTTGACAATGATAGTCAAATCATTCGAATCGATATGTCAGAATATATGGAAAAATTTTCAGTTACGCGATTAATAGGGTCACCACCAGGATACGTCGGTTACGAAGAAGGTGGTCAATTAACGGAGAAAGTAAGAAGAGCCCCCTATAGTATCGTCCTTTTTGATGAAATTGAAAAAGCTCACCCAGAGGTATTTAATCTTCTTTTACAAGTATTAGATGAAGGTAGATTAACGGATTCACAAGGTCGCGTGATCGATTTTAGAAATACCGTGATTATCATGACATCTAATTTGGGTTCGGAACAATTATTAGAAGGAAAAACAGACGCAGTTGAGGATTTACTGCATCGAACCTTTAAGCCTGAATTTTTAAATCGTATTGATGAAATTGTGTATTTCCATCCACTCAGCAAAGATACGCAAGGTATGATTGTCACACGGATGCTGCAACAGTTGGAACAACACTTAGAGAAACAAGGCATCTTAGTAAGCTTTACTGAAGCAATCGAATCCTACATATTGGATCAGGCGTTTAGTAAGGAGTATGGTGCTAGACCCCTTAAACGCTTCATCCAAAAAGAAATTGAAACCTTTATAGCAAAAGGCTTAATTCAAGGGACCATTTCACCTAAAGTCCCGGTTACGGTTGATGTTAAAAATCAAATCTTAACCTTTAAAACATCAGACTAATCCATCCTTATCTTTAAGAAAAATAAAACACGCTTCAATTCATTGACAAAAGCGTGTTTTTTTTCTATGATTGAAAAGCGTGTGCCCCCTTAGTTAAATGGCATAACGAGTCCATGGTAAGGACTTATTGTCAGTTCGATTCTGGCAGGGGGCACCATTGAATCCTTCGAAGGATTTTTTTTATTTTCAAGACTACTTACAATCGTTATAATGTCCAAGAGGATACACATATGAAAGTTAAATTAATCTCATACTCCCAACCGCAAGAAGCCCTTAAACTTGAAGGACTTTCGAATGCTCAGGAACTCATCGCATTTTGTGCCCGTGTATCCAATCCCACAAATCAAATGAACATGACGACTTCCGATAAGTTAATCCGCTACCTTGTTAAACATAAGCATTGGTCACCATTAGAAATGGTGTCATTATGTTTAGAAATCGAAACTACACGCGATATCGCAAGACAAATTTTAAGGCATCGTTCCTTTTCCTTTCAAGAATTTTCACAACGTTATGCCGATCCAACTCAACATTTAGAATTCACCACAAGAGAAGCGCGTTTACAAGATGATAAAAATAGACAAAATAGTATTAAATTAAGTGATCAACCCAATGGACCTTTATTGCAACAACAATGGGAAGAAAAACAACAAGCGATGATTCAACTTGCAAAACAAACGTATACATGGGCTATTACTAATGGCATTGCGAAGGAACAAGCACGGGCTGTTCTTCCTGAAGGATTAACGATGTCTAGACTGTATATGAATGGAACCTTAAGAAGTTGGGTCCATTATCTTGAATTACGTTCGGGAAACGGCACGCAATTGGAACATATGGAAGTTGCACTAGCCTGTGCTAACGTGATTACCAAAGTATTTCCATTAATCCAAGAATTTATTGTTCATGAAGAAGAAAAGTCCTAAATCAAAGCGATTTTGGATTGTTACCTTTTCTATCGTAGCCATCATCTCCATGGCACCATTTTCAAGTTATCCATTGAGTTATCAACCTCAGGATAACGCGAAGGTTGCCTATACGAGTGCAACTCAATTTAATGGTTATTACGAGTTTAAGATTGAATCGGCTTCCGTTGGGATTATTTTTTATCCTGGAGGACTCGTTAACCCTATCGCTTATGCTGGTCTCGCTAAAGCCTTATCCTTAGAAACCAATAGTTCTGTCTTTGTAACGCAACCCTTATGGAATTTAGCCATTACGAATATTGAAGGTGCAACCGCTATTATCAACTCAAATCCAATGATTCAAACCTGGTTTTTGGGTGGTCATTCATTAGGTGGAAGCAGTGCAGCGTTTTATGCCATTGATCATATCAATACCATTCAAGGTTTATTCTTTTTAGCAAGCTACACAACGCAAGATGCAGACTTTTCAAGTGGTCTACTTCCCATCCTAACAATCACAGGAAGTAACGATCAAATTTTAGATATTGAAACCTATCAATCTGCTCAAGTTTATACCTCACCAATCACAACCAATGTAATCATTGAAGGTGGTAATCACAGTCAATTTGGTGATTATGGTTTTCAACGTGGAGATGGTGAAGCAACCATTTCTTTACTTGAACAAATGAACCAAACTATCTTTGCAATTGAAACCTGGTTATCGACGTTGGTTCAATAACATCAATAATCCAAAGCCAATCACTGGGATGCTTGCAAGATACCAGTTCCTAAATAATTGCTTGGATCGATAGATACTCCATATATATAAGACTAGAAAATCAACCGTCATGATGCCTACGAGTGAATCACTGATGAATTGATGAACATATAAAACTGGATTCCCAAACCAAAAAGCTTGTGTCATGATCACCGCCGTCAGAATCATTAACGTTACCAAGATGAATTGAATCCATTTGATCATAGGCCGATGGGAAGCTGATGCTTTTTTATAACCAAGTAAAATACTAAATGCACCACCCACAAAACCAAACAGAAATGGTAAAATTCCCCATTTCGAATGTGGTTGAAAACACAAATAATCGATTAAGAAGTAAATTGGAACCAAGCCCATCAAATTAAAAAAAGAAGCAGCAAAAGGATCTGCTTCACCCTGAAGGATGGAAATGAAAAGCATTGAATCTGCTTGAATCAATAAAACATAGATGATTGTATAAACAACCAGACTTAACCATAAAATAAAAGCAAATTTGTTCATGAACCAATTAAATCAGCAGCGATTAAAGCGGATTGATAGATGGTAGGTAAACCACTTCCTGGATGCGTTCCACCTCCGACGAGATAGAGATTTTTAAAACCTTGGAATCGATTATGAGGTCTAAAATATAAAAGCTGACTAAAATGATGAGAGAGATTAAAATTAGCCCCTAAATGAACATGATATTGATCTTGCCAATCCAATGGTGAGATGATGTGTTGCTTAATAATATGCTTTCTTAAATCCTTCATGCCAGGAAGCTTTTCAATACGTGCTAGGATTGAATCCGCATAGGATTTTGTTATGCTTTGCCAGTCAATATTAGCCTTTAAATTTGGAACAGGAACGAGGATATACATGGCGCTTTGATTTGCTGGGGCAAAACTTGGATCAATGATACTTGGATTTTGAATATAGAAAGATGGGTCTTTGGATAATGTAAGTTCTTTGGTTAATTCTTTTACAAAGGTTGCATAGTCTTTTGAAAAAACAACATTATGGTGTGCAATTGGATACATTTTATCCAATCCAAGATAAAGGTTAAAGGTTGAACAAGAATAATTTAGTGAAGACAAACCTTTCGTTTGATATCGTCGGGGTCTAAATTTTTCATCGATTAATTGAATCGCTTGACTAAAGTCACCATTCATCACAACTTGATCTACCTTAATCCATTTTTGATTAACTTTCATACGCTGAATACGATGGTTTTCAACTTCTAACTTTTGGACATGTTGAGAAAGCTTAATGGTTACACCCATTTCAATTGCTAGTTTTGCCATGGCTTCATTTAACTGATAAAGACCACCCACCACATGATAAACACCATATTCATGCTCCATAAAAGACAACATACTAAAGATAGATGGGCATTCCCAAGGTGACATCCCTAAATATTTGGCTTGAAATGCCATGGAGTAAATGAGTTCATCTTGATGAAAAAACTTCTTTAAACGTTGGTAAAGTGACTTTCCTAAGTCAATTTCATCAAGCGCGGATAATACTTTTGGATTAAGAAACTGAAATGGAGAATGAAAAGGAAGTTGAAGAACAGGGAGCAATTTCTTTAATCGTCTTGCTTCCTTTTTTAAATAAAGTTGATAACCATTTTCTTCGCCGGGAAACACGCGATGAATTTCTTTCATCATCTTTCCATGATCCTGATAAGGTCTAAAAACTTTATTGCTAAAATATAAATCATAAAGCGGTTCAATTGGTTTTAAAGTAACGTAATCTTCAAGCTTTTTACCAATTCTTTTAAATACTTCATCTAAGACATAACGGTAGATAAAAAAAGTTGGGCCAGCATCAAATGTAAATTCATCCATTTTAATAAAACTAGAACGTCCGCCGACTCGATCGTTACGTTCATAAATTGTGACTTGATGACCTTGGTGAGCAAGTAAAAGACTCGCGGCTAAACCGCCCGGACCTGCACCAATCAAGGCAATTTTATGACTTGAGACATTTTTTGTTGATTTCATAAAAAAATAACAACTTTATTATACATTTGATTTCTTTTTTTTGCTCTTGAAATGTTTGCTTTTTTTATAATTTAGTGTATATTAAAGATGCTTAAGAACGAATCTTAGGCCCTCGCAAGAAAATTACGAGAGTGGAGTAATCCACTCTTTGTTTTTTTAAGGAGATATATGGCAGTGATAGAAAAAATAGAAGCGTTGATCAAACCACCAATTGAGTCGTTAGGATTATCCCTATTTGAGGTAACACTTACGCTTGAACAAGGTGAAAAGTTCCTTAGGGTCCTTATTGAAAAACCTAAAGGCAGAATCGGATTACAAGAAATTATTCAAGTCACACAATTGATAAATCCACTGCTAGATCAAGCCGACATTATTCCTGAACATTACGTATTAGATGTGGCAAGTGCAGGCGTTGAGCATCCAATTCACCTTGATGAGCTTCCTCAATATATTCAACGATTTGTCTACCTTCATCTCATGCACCCGTTTGAAGGTGAGAATTTGATTGAAGGAAAACTCATGCAGATTCAAGAAGATGAGATTCAGATTGAAGTCATGATAAAGGCAAGAAAAAGAGTACTGACGATAAAAAGAAAGGACATTGACTACGCAAGATTAGCTGTAGCAATGAAATAAAAACTAACCATGATTGACACCAAAGCATTAATCCAAGCCATCGACCTCATTGAACAAGAAAAAGGCATCTCAAAAGACGCCATTATCATCGCTCTTAAGGAAGCTTTAGAAAAAGCTTATCGAAAGCAACTTGGATCGATTGACGATGCTCTCGTAAGAGCGGACATTGACCTCAAAAAAGGCATAATCAAATTATTTCAACTTAAAACAGTGGTTGAAAACGTTGAAGATGACTTTTTAGAAATCTCTCTTGAAGAAGTGAAGGCACTTGGACTCACCTACAATATTGGTGATACGTATCAAATTGAAGCCTCACCTGAAGATTTCCAAAAATCAGCCGCAATGACTGTCAAAGCTATCCTCAGACAAAAAATTGCTGAAGCAGAAAAATCTGCATTGTTTGAAGTTTACAAAGATAAAATTGGTGAAATGATTGTCGGTCAAGTTGAAAAAATCGACGAACGTTCAGCAATTGTAAATATCGGTCGCACGTCAGTTTATTTACCAAGTTCGAAACGTATTCCAGGCGAAACCTTTAAAGTAGGCGATCGTATCAAACTTTATGTTGTGGATGTGGAATCTACGACGAAAGGTGCACAAATTGCCGTATCCCGAATTCATGAAGGTTTCTTAAGACGGTTATTCGAAGAAGAGTTACCAGAAATTTATGAAGGTACTGTCATCATTAAGGATATTGCTCGTGAAGCTGGATTACGTTCAAAAGTAGCCGTCTACTCACTTGATCCTAATGTTGATGCAGCAGGTGCATGTATTGGTCAAAATGGCTCACGTATCCAAAAGATTGTTGGTCAGTTAGGCAATGCAAAAGATAAAGAAAAAATTGATATCATCGCCTACACTGAAAATCTTCCACTTTATTTGGTTGAATCTTTAAAACCTGCTCAAGTGACGGGTATTATCGTCGATGAAGTGAATAAAAAAGCGACCATGATTATTGCAGACGACAATCTTGGTACTGCGATTGGTCGTCGTGGTGTCAATCCAAGATTGGCTACAAAATTAACAGGTTATCAAATTGAAATTAAAGACTTAACCGCTGCAACTGCAGAAGGGTTGAAATACTTACCAGTTGATCAATTAAGAACCCAAGACGATCTTAGAAAACAAAGAGAAGCCCTTCCTAACCCAACTCAAGGTCAACGTACAACCTCATCATCAACACGCGTTCATGATGAATCTTTTACGATGGAAGATGTGATGTCCCCACGCCAAGATGATGCAGGTGTTGAAAAAGTTGCAAAGGATAAAGAAGAAACTGAAGTTATTTCCCCATCTACTGGAACCATTCCATCCGCTACTGTCACTGAATCAACTGTCAAGCCTGCTGCGAAAGTCGTTGCCAAACCTACCTTTATTCAAGAAGCACCAAAAGTTACGGTCGTTAAAACCACCAAGACGCTTGAAGAGCTTGAAAAACAACTCGAGCAACAAAAAGCAAGAACACCAAAACCAGATCGCTTTGATAAAAAGAAAAAACCATTTAAGAAAAGAGAACGCGACGATAAACCAGCTACACCTAATATTGGCGCTTCTTCAGAATCGGTTAATCCAGCAAATTTCATGAAAATTTATGATGATGAAACACCTGTAGCGGAAGAAACCCCAGTTGCAGAAGTAGAAGAAACCGAAACCGATATTGAGGATTTCGATGAATATTACGAAGAAGAAAAATAGTATTCCCCTTCGTCGCTGCATGGTCACAGGCGAACAACTCCCGAAATCCGCTTTAATTCGGCTTGTTAAAACCCCAGACCAAAAGCTTGAAATCGACCTTACCTTAACGGGAAAACTCAATGGTCGTGGAGCTTATTTAAAAAAAGACCCATCCCTAATGGATGCCTTGAGAAAAGGCCGTTTCATCCAAAAGAATCTTAAGATAGAACCTGACGATTCGTTTTACGCAAAATTACAAACGATCTTACATGGATAAATGGTTACAACAATTACACTTTGTTATTAAAGCTCGCGCATATTTAACGGGTGAACTTGCGATGAGAGCACTATCCAAAAAACAGGCATATTATGCAATTATTGCCTCTGATACATCGACCAACCATTTACAATCGATTCAAGAACGTTTGCAGTTTTATAAAATCCCATCGATCGTCACCTTATCAAAATCTGTTTTATCAGAACTTACAGGAAGTAAACAAGTTGTAATGCTCGTCATTACAAATTCAGGTTTAGCAAAGACGCTTAAAGAAAAGGAGCCACTTTATGAAAAAAACTCCAGCGATTAGACAAGAAAATACGCAAGGTAATTTAGGCAAAACCGAAACTGCCAAAGTTACGGGTGATGTTTTCATCTATAACGAACCGATGACGCTGACAGCTTTTGCTAACAAATTAAATAAACCTGCTCCTGAAATCATCAAATTTTTATTCATGAATAAGAAAATGATTACCATGAATGCCATGCTAGATGATGAAACCATTGGACTTGTATGCTTGCATTACGGCTTGGATTTTAAAAAAGAAAAAATCGTCGCCGCAGAAAATATTGAAGAATATGTCATGGAAGATGATGCGAAAAATTTACTAGAAAGACCACCTGTTGTCACGATTATGGGCCACGTTGATCATGGGAAGACTACGCTCATTGATGCCATAAGAAGTTCCAACATTGCGGAAGGTGAATTTGGTGGTATTTCTCAGGCAATCGGTGCTTATCAAAGGGAATTTAAAGGTAAAAAAATTACCTTTATCGACACGCCAGGACATGCGGCGTTTACTGCGATGCGAAGTCGTGGTGCCAAAGTGACGGATATCGTCGTCCTTGTTGTTGCTGCAGATGACGGTGTCATGCAACAAACCAGAGAAGCAATTGATCATGCGATGGCCGCTGAAGTGCCCATTATTGTTGCCATTAATAAAATGGACAAACCTACGGCAAATCCCAAACGTGTCAAAGAAGAATTAATGAAATTAAATATCATCGCCGAAGAATTCGGTGGTGAAAATATCTTTGTTGAGATTTCTGCTAAAGCAAAAACAGGTATTGATGAATTATTAGAAAATATCTTATTGGTCGCTGAAGTAAAAGAATTAAAAGCGAATCCAGACCGATATGCATCCGGAACTGTATTAGAAGCGGTTTTAGATAAGCGTGAAGGTCCCAAAGCCACTTTGCTCATTGAAAATGGAACCCTTAATGCTTCAGATTATCTTGTTGTTGGAAGTGTCTTTGGTAAGGTTCGTAGAATGACAAATGAATATCATAAAGCCTTAAAAAATGCGACACCCTCAACACCTGTTGAAGTCATTGGTTTAAGCGAAGTACCCATTGCTGGTGATTCCTTTATGGCCTTTCCTACTGAAAAGCAAGCTAAAGAAATTGCTGAAAAACGTCAATTACTCAAAACTGAAACTTCACGTCAATCCAGTAATACAAACTCAATTGAAGCACTTAACGAAAAACTAAACGCTGGTGATTTAACGTCCATTAATCTCATCATTAAAACGGATAATACCGGGTCATTAGAAGCGATCAAAGCGTCATTAGAAAAATTAAATGCTGAAGGTGTCAAATTAAAAATTATTCGCACCGATATTGGAGCGATTACTGAAAACGACGTCATGTTGGCGTTATCTTCTAAAGCCCTTATTTATGGATTTAATATTCGTCCTGATTCCTCTATTCAACAAAAGGCCAATGAATTAAAAGTTGATATTCGACTACATCGCATCATCTATGCTTTGCTTGAAGAAGTGGAAGCCATGATGAAAGGCAAAGTCAAAATTAAGATGATTGAAACCAAACTCGGTCAATTTGAAATTCGTCAGATTTTCAAGTTAACCAAAGCTGGTGTTGTTGCCGGTGGAATGGTCATCAGTGGTCAAATGGTTAATCAAGCCATGATCCGATTAATTCGCAATGGTACGATTGTCCATGAAGGAAAAATTAGTTCCTTAAAACGATTAAAAGATGAAGTTAAGGAAGTAAAATCAGGTTTTGAATGCGGTGTTGCGATTGAAAATTATCAAGATATGAAGGTAGGCGATATCATTGAAGCTTACCAAATGGTGGAGGACAAGGCATGAACCATAGACAATCTCGTGTAAATTCAACCATCGTCAAACACATCACCGATATCATTCAATTTTCTTTGAAAAATCCTCAAGTCCGGTTTGTCACGGTAACCGATGCCCAAGTAACCCCCGATCATACCTATGCAAAAATATTTGTTTCTTTTATGGGAGCAGAAGATAGCTTAAAACAATTAGAAATTCTTAGAAAAGCTAAAGGTTTTATCCGCACTGAGTTAGCACAAAGAATGGATATTTATAAAGTACCCGACCTTGCTTTTTTTCTTGATGATACGTTTGAAAAAGCAGAAAAACTAGAAAAGACTATCGCTGACGCTAAAGCAAAAATTAAAAAGTAGTTCGATTTAATTTCTTTTCCATGGCAATATGTTCAATATTCGCCTCAATAAAGATTTTTCCTTTTGATTGATAACCTAAATCAGCATAAAACTTCTCTAAATATAATTGAGCGTGCAATTCAATGGTCACGGTTGGATAAAGTCCAACGATGTATTGTTCAAACCATTTCATCATGGTTTTACCAAATCCTTGCATACGATAACCCTTTAATAAGGCAATACGTCCTGGATGAATGATGTTTTGATCATCTTTGTAATAACGCATCGTTCCCACTGGGACATGATCCAAAAAGAATAAGAACGAAACGCTCGTTAAATCACTTCCATCAAATTCTTCATCTACTGAAATGCCTTGTTCTTCAACAAAGACTTTATATCGTAAATAGCTTACCGACATACCTTCATAAGCGGTGGTTACTAATTTTACTTTTAATGGGGAATTCGGAATCGTTAATAAGTGAGGGGATGCCATTGAATATGCCTTCTTTCTAATGATAATGTTATGATGTTATAGGAACTTAATCAATGGATGGAATTTACTTATTAAATAAGCCAACTGGTATCACATCACGTGATTTAGTGGATGGCCTCGGAAAAAAATTTAACACGAAGAAGGTCGGTCACACAGGAACTTTAGATCCTTTTGCTGATGGATTGATGATTTTGACTGTGGGCAAGGCTACGAAGGCAGGTATGTTTATTGAAGCATTGGATAAACGATATGAAGCAACTATACAATTAGGTTCAAAAACAGATACAGGTGATTTAACTGGCAACGTCATTGCAACATCGCCTTTAATCGATTTATATGATCAATATGTGAATGATACCTTAGAATCGATGATTGGTCCTCAATTGCAAACCCCACCAATGTATTCTGCAATTAAACAAAATGGAACGCCATTGTATGTGCTAGCAAGAGAAGGAAAAACGGTTGAGCGTGAACCAAGGCAAATCTATATTCATGAAATGAAATTAATCAAATTAACTAAAGATACCATTCGCTTTTCTGTTAAGTGCTCAAAAGGTACGTATGTCAGAACACTTGCTGAAGACATCGCTCATAAATTTGGTCTTGTTGGACACTTAACCCATTTAACGCGTATTGCAATTGGTCAATATAAATTAGCGGCAGCTAAACCCTTAGATGCGATTTCGATCGAAGATCGTTTAAGTGTTTATCAAGCTTTATCTTTTATGGATCAAGTCGTGATCAACGATCTCATCCAAATTAAAGCGATTAAAGATGGAAAACCCTTCAATCACATTCATCCTAAAAATCGGCTTTTACTGATCGATGGTCAGCAAAATGTCCTTGCAATATATGACCGCGCTGAAGGCAATATCTTTAAACCTGTTAGAGGATTATTTTAGTGCAAATTTGGGAAACAGATTTATCTAGCAAACCATTTTCAATAGCGAATTT
>JBDLRZ010000026.1:0-4942 GCA_039799785.1 Bacillota bacterium
TTAGAGCCTTACAACATTCCATTGATGCCTTTACCTTAAAGGGTAAGATCTTAACCCCTTTTGAAATTCTAACGATTGAAAAAAGAAGTGCATTAGAGATCAACCTTACCGAAGTCGAAACCCAAAAGAGATTAACTATTGAAGCAGATGAAATGGTGGTTTGCTATGGTTTTCTCGCCGCGATTGGTACGTATCAAACGTGGGGTCTAGACACCAAACAAGATGGCATCATCGTGAATTCTAAAATGGAAACGAACTTACCCAATGTTTTTGCTGTTGGCAATGCCTCCACTTATGATGGTAAATCTAAAAATATTGCCACTGCTTTTGGAGAAGTTGCCGCGGTGATGGAACAAATAAACCTACGATTATTCCCAGGAAAAAAACACGTTTATTCTTCGTTTTTAAAACGTTAATTAATCTAAATTGATAGTGGAAAAACTATTCGCAGGCACGGTGAAACGCTTTTCACTTTCGTCCGCAATGGCGAAGGTAATGGATTCGCTTGCATCACTACTGTTATAGACTAAGGCGACGAGTTGGTTATCATTATTCAAATAAATACTACTACTGACTTTGGCATGAATTCTCATAAAGGCATTATCAGCTTTATATTGATAACTTTGCATGGCTTGAATCATGTAATAGGCCATGGATAATTCTGCTGGATATTCATCACCTAAAATTTTGGCATCATCAAATAAACCTAAGGCGGTGGTAGGATTGACTAACGCTTGCACAGGCCACATATAGGCATACCAACGGTCAACCGCTCCACGTTTGGCATTTAAATACTTGTTATAGATGGCGGTGAATCTTGTTTTCTTGGCCTGTCCTAAAATATAACTCGATAAATATTCGCCAGTCGGAATCCATTGAATCCCATAAATGAAGGTTGGGTTCGCACCAAACCAAGTGGCATAATCATACTTACCACCCCAAATCATGCCTGCAACACCAGCATATTCTCGGTATTTTTGTGACCAAATATCTTGATCATAATCAAACCAATATTGTTGAGCAGCATACATTTCATTGGTGTAACCATAGATCGCGGCATCCATCATCCCGCGATTATTTTCAAGTTGAGCAATGTGATACGCTGCAACCCAACTGTTGATTGCTTCACCGGTGGATTCTAAGTTATTACCTTCGGCAAAACTACCGAAACCATGAGCCCAAGAGTGGCCTGCATATCGATCAAAACTTCGCATCACTGGAAAGCGTAAATCGCTTGCATCATGATTCATATAATCTTTCATCAAAAGAAGAATCATTTCACGATATTGTTGATAAAAAGCAGGATCTTTTCTTCCTACAATCGCGGACGCAAAAATCAAATATCCATGGGTAAAGCTATGGTCTGAAATTTCACTTGCGGTGTTAAATGCGTTATCGGAATAATAAGTTGTACCCC
Source organism: Bacillota bacterium (assembly GCA_039799785.1). GTDB lineage: Bacteria > Bacillota_I > Bacilli_A > RFN20 > CAG-826 > UBA970. The sequence continues at coordinate 1,418 of JBDLRZ010000026.1, forward strand.
ATCGGTCATTGTAATAAAGGTATCGTTCATCTTCGGTGGAGGTAAACGTAAACCAGTCCACTAAATGTTGTTTAAGTTTATCTAAGAAGGTTCCTTGTAAGGCTTCATTACCTAATTGTTCGGCAATTAATAAACCTTGAGAAAGAGGATAAGTGGCCTTTGAATTCCAATAAGGTGTTGGGGAGTTATAAAAGTTATCTGGATTCAAAGGATCAGTTTGTTGATCAAGATTGTTTAAATAATTGGCCATGGTTGCTTCTGAAAAGGAATCGCTCGAGGGCAGGGTGTAACTTGGTACCACACCATAAAAAGGTAAGAAGTACGTAAAACTATTTTTGGGTAACATCTTCAATAAACCCCGAACCGTCCGGGTTGAATATTCAGAAATAAAGTCTTGTCCGAAAATAATTTTATGTTGATGGGGGAGTAAGGCGAGCAAGGCTTCATCATTTAAATCCAAACGCGTTCTCATGGTCTGCACGTACATCTCGTTTTCAACTAAATTACTGTAGCGATTCACACTGTAAAATCCATGACCTCTTAAAGGTATGTTGTATGCATATTGATGATAGAACGTTGCTTCTTGAACGTTTTCAATTGAACCTAACGATACTAAGTTACCATCTCCTAACAAAATGGTGAGCTTATGATAAAGACCAAAGGGATGACCCGTATTACTAATCGTAATGTTCGAGTTCTTAGGAAGATTGAGTAAAAAATAGCGATCCTCATACGTTGGTTGACCAACAGAAGCAGGAGGATTGGTTTGGTAACCGACATGTCGTTGTTGAAACTTAATAATTAAGCCTTCACCTTGATAGGTGCGTTCATTGAGTAAGTTTCCATCTAAGGTGAAGTACTCATAGTTGGAGACACCATCGGTGCCTGCGGTAATGGTGATCGGATTTCGGTTACCCATTTCTGCAAAGATATAAGGTGAGCCTTGGTTATAGGTGACGACCATGTGATCGAGAGGACTGCCGCTATTACGCATGGCCACTTTTATTGTGTTATCGGAATAATCAATCACCTTGGTTTGATAACTGCCACTTAAACTAGATGGTTTGATCATGAAGTCTTTTAAGGCAAGTGAGAATTGAGCAATCGTCTGATTGCCTTCTGGATTCCAAAATTGTGTAAAGCCTTCTCCAGATTGAGTCACTTCCACACCATCATTAGAAAAAGAAGAACGAAGGGGATTGTTGTAGATACCATTGCTGTTGCCATAGTTTGACATAGCAAGCGATGTCCACCATTGGTTGGTGGGAACGGGTCGATCTAATAAATCCGCTTCGATAAAGTTGGGTTGAACTGGATGGGAAATGTCACTTGCGCTACCAGTACGATAAGAACCTTCTCCTAAACTTGCAAAGGGAGTGGTGATATAAGTCTTAGGATTCGTTGGCGCGACGTAAGTGCCCGCTGCAACTGTTACATTTCGAACGTGTTGAAATTGTAAGGGTAATCGATTGATGCGGTAGGTCAGTGGATACGTGCCTGGTTGAGAGTAATCTACGGACCCTGTAATTTGTAGGCGATTGGCGTAATCCTCACCCGTGTCCGTTAAAACTTGGACACCTTTTAAAGGATTGAAATAATGGCCAACAACCGTCGTAGTATCTTCTAACCCGACCACTGAGGTCACTTCAGATGGCATTAGACTATTATCATAACTTTCTGTATTCGAAGGCGTGCATGACAAAAGGAGCGTTGCAAAGATGAGATATGTTAGTTTTTTCATACATTCATTATAGTTGAGGTAATTGATTTCCCCAAGTAAAGATTGCAAACAAATTCATTTAAAATGTTTTAAAATGAACGTATGCAATTATTATGTTTACCTCTCATGATTTTATCGACGTTATCTGCCCCTTTGCAAACGGATTATCTTTTGACCTATCCATTAGGGATGGCGATGCCGCATTATGATTTTCCCTTTCAAAGTGAAGCGTTAGATGACGCACTCAATCAAATTGATCCTTTCACCATTGGTTCGACCTCATTCGAGATTGAAGAAGATGGCGTGACCTACACCTTTACGATTCAGTACACGAATGCAGGGGTCCGAATCGATCCTTATGTGGGTCAAAAACCGTTTATTAGTTCCTTTGGGGTCAATGATACCCATCATTTCATAAGTCTTTTTAATCCAACCTTAGAACCCTTAGACTTAAATAATTATGGCTTTGTCGTCAATGATACTTTTTATGATTTTGAATCAGGTTTAACGATTCCAGCACTCTCAGAAAAAAGAATTAATTTAATCGAAGGCATGGCTCAAATTGGCTCCATGGGAGAAGATGATCCTTTGGTCACGACGTTTCCTATCCGTCACATTTACTTAAGAGAAGCGTCCACGTTTTTATGGATTGATCAAATTGCCATTAACGAAACGATGCAAGTGATCAATGAAGTGGTATCGATTGATACCCATGCATTCAAAAGGACGCCTTACATTATTTTTCCTGAAGAAAGTTATACCTTTAGTTCTTGGTATGCGATTGCGAATGAAGAAGTGGTGCCTGTCCATATTTTTCCTGAACCGACTGTGACGCCGTTAATGCAAGCAAAAGCCTGGGCGCATGATGTGATGTTTGGTGCAGGAATGAATGCAGCGGGTCGAGTAGAAGAAGCATTTGAAGCGTTAGAAACGGAATATAACTTCATGGATTATCGCAGTCAGGGTTTACTATTTGAAGAACCCAGCACCAGTTTTCAAGGCATTAACGAAAGAGGAAGACTGGATACGTCAACGTTTAGAGAAGCCGTAGGTCGTTATAACTATTTAGCAGCAAGAGTGCCTGGGGCTACTGGTTTAATCAACCCTAATCCTTCACCGTTTCCCATCAACACCTTAATCTTGATTTCATTAGGTTTGGTTGGATTATTCGGGATCTTTGCCTTTATTAAATCCCGTTATCAAAGAGTTTAAAAAACAATTTTCATAATTTGCTAATATGTTATCAATATATTCTCTTTTGAATATAAAAGTGCTAATATATTAGCATATGAAATCATTACCTTCTATTCAAGATTTTGTGCCAGTTATCACTGTGCATTCATTAAAAGTTGCTTTAAAAGATCGCTTTCGAACCCGTAGAAAAGAACACAAAATGTCTAGAATTAAACTCGCACAACAATCAGGTGTGAGCTATGCTTCCATTCGCCGATTTGAATCCATTGGTGAGATCTCACTTCATTCATTGTTATGTATTAGTAAGGCAATTGGATTGCTTGAGGAGTTGGACCAATTGTTCAAACAACCGATCATTAAAAACTTAAAAGATTTTAAGTAGCAGATTAGTTAAAAGTTAAACCTTAACCTTTAAATGAGCGGGTAAGCTTTTAATGTTATTCATAGTATTTATATCTGACTTTTAGAAATTTAAATCCAAATATATGCAATGGAGTCACCTCATTAAATGGTGGAAATTCAAAAAGGGAGAAGCAATCCGTGTGTTTGGAAAACTTGCTTAAGTTATTTATATCAATTCAATAATATAAATTAATTTCAATTTTTCCACT
>JBDLRZ010000027.1:0-3340 GCA_039799785.1 Bacillota bacterium
TGGCAGACTTGTATTGCATTGATGATTGCTTGGCGATTCACTACAGGCATCGTGCCTGGATGACCTAAATCTAAAGGAACCACAGCAGTGTTGGGTTCCGCTTTGTACGTAACTGGTGCAGTCGAAAACATTTTGGATTTGGTTTGCATTTCCACATGGATTTCTAAACCAATGACTGCTTCGACGTTCATCCTTGTTTCCTCGTGTTAATCGATAGATTTTTCAAACCAGTGAATTGCTCAATGACAAACGCAACTTCTAATGTGGTCGATTCTTCAAATGCGCGACCCATGATATTGCCACCAAATGGCATGCCTTGTTCAAAGCCTAATGGAATCGTCACCGATGGCAAACCGGCAAAATTACCCAAGGCAAGATGAGAATCTGCAATCAAATATTGACTTGAAAGGCGATCGCTTGAATCAGTAAATTTTGGTGCAATAGTCGGAGCAGCTGGTAAATAAATCACATCATAGGTTTGATAAATCTTTTCTAATGCTTCTACCATCATCCGGCGAACACGTTGTGCTCTTAAAAATAAATCTTGTTGGTTTTCTTTCATCAACACAAAACTTCCAATGACAAAGCGTCGTTTGATTAATTCTGAAAATCCTTCAGTTCTAGCTTGCATCATGACATCTTGATACGTTTTGCCTTGATAACCAGGACCAAATTTTAAGCCATCTAAATTGGCATTATTGCTCGTTGCCTCTGCGCAAGATAATGTCATGTAAGTAGGATAAATCGCTTGAAGTAATGGCAGAGGATAACGGACATTATCCACTTGTGCACCAGCTTGTATTAAAGCTTGAATACTTTGTTGAAAACGTTCTTTGATAACTGAATTTTGAATAGAATCCATCACGTCTTGAATGACCGCTATTTTTTTACCTTTGATGGTTTTTGAAAATTGATAAACAGGAAGGGGGTGATGAGAACTCGTTGCATCATGCCTATCTTCTCCACTCAAAACATTGGTTAAAATGGCAGCATCCTCAACGGATCTTGTAAAGTAAGCGACATGGTCTAAAGAAGGGGCAAAAGGAAATAATCCAAAGCGAGAAATTCTTCCCCATGTTGGTTTAAAGCCAACAAGACCTGCATAACTTGCAGGTTTTCTAACCGAGTCTCCTGTGTCACTACCTAAGGAAAAAGGAACCATGCCGCTACTGACAGCAGCAGCAGAACCTGAACTACTTCCACCAATTTGTCTAGTTTTCGTCGTATCAAAAGGATTGTATTGATAACCCTTATGTCCCGTCATGCCAGTACCACCCATGGCTAATTCATCCAGTGTGGTTTTACCAATGAGGATGGCTTTTGCTTTGATGAGTTTTTCATAAACGGTTGCATCATAAAGCGGAACGTAGCCATTTAAAATATTACTTCCGGCGGTGGTTTCAATGCCTTTGGTTGAAAAGTTATCTTTGATGACGAATGGAATACCCCAAAATACATTATCAACTTCAGGTGTTGTTAAAACTTTGGCTTGTTCAAGCGCACTCGCTTCCGTGATTTTTTCAAAGGTATTCCATATGTCAGATTTTGCTCTTTTTAAAGCTTCTTCCACCAATTGCAAAGGTGTCACTTCACGTTTCACAAGGGCTTGATGAATTTCTAAAATTGATTGATCTAACCAATGCATCTTTAGCCAACCACCTTGGGTAATTTAATTTGACCTTCGCTAACAAACTTAGCATTTTGCGTTGCTTCCGCTTGCTTAAGTGTTTGTGCGGGATGATCGTCTCTGAGTTGATCTGTATGATTGCCTAACGGAAAGGTCATCGGCAAAACTTTATCGACACCTTCAATCTTTCCAATCAGTGCCATTTGTTTTAATAAAATATCGAATTCATTGATCAGAACGTCATATTGCGTATCCGTCATCACAAAAAGTAGACGTGTACTTGCATCCAACAACAATGGTTTGTCTATCTTTTTCATCGGTTTGATTATACCTTTTCTTCTGCAAAGATGCTCATGAGACTCGCTTCATCCATTAACGAAACGCCTAACGCTTGGGCTTTGATAAGTTTACTTCCCGCATCACGACCATGTATTAAAATGTGTGTGTTTTTGGAAACACTGCCCGTTACCTTAGCCCCTAAATTTTCTAACGTTTCAGTTAACGAGTCTCTTGAACGTTGAGAAAAAGTACCCGTGATGACAACGGTTTTCCCAGAGAAAAAACTTGTGGTGGTGGCCGTTGGGCCTAAGTATTGTGTATTCAATCCAAAGGCTATGAAACGTTGGATAAACGCTTGGTGCATTGGTTTTTGGAAATAATCTAGAATCGCTTGGGCAACCACAGGGCCAGTGTCTTCAAGTGATATTAAATCTTGATACGTCGCTTGAGAAAGAGCTGTGAGTGTTAAAAACCGTTTTGCCAATTGCTTAGCTGTCTTTTCACCAATTTCTTTGATGCCTAAACCGACCAATAATTTTTCAAGACTACGTTGTTTACTTGCTTCAATCGCTTCCAAAATTAAATCAACTGATTTGTCAGAATACCCATCTATCTGTAAAAGATCTTGACGGCGCTCTTTGAGTTGATATAAATCCGCACTCGATTGGATGAAACCTAATTCAAATAAATCTTGAATGATTTTATCCCCTAATCCCTTGATATCCATTGCGGTTTTGGATGCAAAATGGATAACGGATTCTACGTGTCTAGCAGGACATTCCGAATTTTGACAAAAATGCATGGCATCGATTTTAATCAAGGGTTCTTGACATGCTGGACATTGTTGAATCATGACAACTTTTGTTGCGTTCATCGAACGTTTATGTCCAACTACTTGCACAACTTCTGGAATCACTTCACCCGCTTTTCGAATCAGAACTCTGTCGCCAATATAGAGATCCTTTACGTCAATAAAATCCTCATTATGTAAGGTGGCCCGAGCAATGATACTGCCTGAAACACGGACGGGAGTTAAGACTGCATTCGGTGTGATTTTTCCTGTTCTTCCAACTGTAAAGATCACATTTTCTAATGTAGTTTCGACAAGTTCTGGCGGATATTTATACGCAATCGCCCAGCGTGGCGTTTTCGCTGTGTAGCCTAAAGTAGGATGATCTGATAAAGCATTTACTTTGATCACAATGCCATCGGTATCATAGTCTAACGTTGAACGCATTGGTTCATAATGTTGAATAAAGTCCCACACCTTATCAATCCCAACAACGGTCTTGGTTTCTGGATTCACTTTAAACCCGAGTGATTTTAAAAAATGTAGAGAATCTTGATGCGTTGCAATACCTAATTCATTGGCATTGACGACGTAGTAAAGATAGGCATCTAATTGGCGATTAGCGGTAATACTTGAATCCAATT
>JBDLRZ010000028.1:0-14808 GCA_039799785.1 Bacillota bacterium
GCTTTCATCGTTGCCGTGTCATGTAATCCCATTAAGTCAAATCGGAAACCACCTAATTTATATTCTTCAGCCCAGAACGCGGTTGAGTCTACAATAAACTTTGAAAACATAAAGCGTTCTGAGGCAGTGTCGTTACCAACACCAGAACCATTGGATAATGAACCATCTAAGTTATAACGGAAGAAATATCCAGGAACTAATCGTTGGAAATTACTGCCATTCGCGTCGCCTAAGTGGTTATAAACCACGTCAAGGACAATCTTAATACCCTCATTGTCATAAGCTTTCACCATATCTTTTACTTCACGAATTCTCACCAATCCATCGTGAGGATTGGAAGAATATTGACCTTCAGGAACGTTATAGTTTAATGGATTATATCCCCAGTTAAATTCATCAGATAATTCGTTGTTGTGATGATCATACATAGGAAGAATATGAACAGCATTCACACCTAATTCTTTGATGTGATCAAATCCAGTACTGACGGTACGACCTGAACCTGTAAATGTGGTTCCAGTTTCATGCATCGCAGCATATTTGCCGCGATTGGCAGCTGTACCATTCCACGAACTATCCATCGATAAATCACGAACGTGTAGTTCATAAATAATCGCATCGGTATTGGAATTATAGGTGTCTACATCATTAACGGATTCCCAACCAGTTGGATTGGTTCGATCAAAATCAACAATCATGCCACGACGACCATTCACACCTGCACCTTTTGCATAAGGGTCAACCACTTCATGAATACCACTCGCGTTGTTTACGACGTACGTATAATATTTGCCGTGTAAATCACCTGAAATCGTTGTTTCCCAAACACCTCTATCACTGCGAGTCATATTGGTTTGGGTATATTCATCATCACCTAATTGTGAGGAAATGGAAACGGGTGTGCCGTTATCGTAAATTCTCAATTTCATATCGGAAGATGTTGGAGCCCAAACTTTAAAGGTGGTAGATTGTTGCGAATAAATCGCACCTAATTCACCTGTGTAATTAAATTGTTCACCAAAGCTTGATGAAGAGAATAAGTTGTTCACAAGCACTGGAACCGTTCTTGGTTTAGGATCATTTTCCGAGAAATAAACCTTTGCAGTATATTGCGCGGTGAAATCAACTGGACTGATTTCGGTAGCAATATTGACGTAAACATCGACTGCATTATTAATCGTTAATGCGTTAACGGTTTTCTTTAATACATCATTTTGATAGATTTCAATTCTGTTTGCAGCAGCCGTTGTACTCACCAATATAATGGATGAGTTTTGGAACATCGCAGAACGAACACCGTTGTACACGGTTCCTGTTGTATCGACAAACACAGCAGGATTCATCGATCTTAAAAATACGTGATAATCGCCGTTTTCATTAGCAGTCCATTCGCTTAAATTGACAAATCGGTCTGAACCTGTGTCCTTAGAATTCCAATCTTCATTGGGTAAACTTTTACGAACAATAAAGCCGATGACGTCTGAACCCGCCCATCGAGAGAGTGGTTCTCTTAAATACTTTCCATAGGTGGTTTCTCCATCAAATTGATATCCTCCACCTTCGTATCCCAAAGCCCAAATCCACATATTCCAATTTTCATATGCCGCATCGGGACGATTATAGTGGAAAATAATCGTGGGTTCACTTTCAGCGGGTAAATCTAACGGATCTAAAATCGTGTTACCTGACGACGAACTCGATGTGGTTCCTCCACAAGCGGCAATCACAAACATGAGCGAAACCATTAGAGTGGTTGTTTTTTTCATAAAATTCTCCTTAACATATTCAATATTATCATGAAGGTTATGAATTCATAAACGGGTTTTTCGTGAGAATTGTTAAAATGTAAATTTTTTACGATTTCTTCTTTACAAATAAATGTAAGCGCTTTAATATGGTAGATAGGAATAGAAAAGGAGGATTTTTTGATGAACAAAAATCATCTATTACCTGCATTGTTATTTGTTTTAGCCGCATGTGGTGGGACGACATCATCGTCAGCACCTGCATCCTCAATCGCTTTAGATACAAATGAGTATCGCTTTATTGGTGGACAAGCCAATATCGGTAGCTGGACTCCAGCAAATGCTCCAGTCATGACACGTGCTACTGGCACTAACTCATACTCTTGGACAGGCGATCTTTATGAAGATTCAACTTGGAAATTAGTTATTGGTACCGATTGGGCCAATGGCGAAGTTGGACCTCTATCTGCTGGTTTAACCATCACAGACAAAGGTGTTGCTTGGACCAAAGATGGTGAAGGTGCATTAGTTATTCCAGAAGATTCTAACTCTGGTTTTGATCCAGGTTTAGGTGGCGTTGGTAACTTTAAGACTTTAGTAGACGGTAACTATACTGTTACGTTCGTTTCACTTCCAGCATTAACAAGAACCTTTACGATTGTTCGTAATGGTGATCCAGAAGTCTTACCTCCTTCAATTACAGATTGGGCATTAGTTGGCACCATCAACGGATGGAATGCTGCTGATCAATCCTATAAACTCGCTAACTTAAATGACGAAAATGAATCCTACTCCTTAACCGTTAACTTATATGCAAACGAAGAATTCAAGTTTGTGAAGAACGGCGCATGGGGTGGTGATTTAGGTTTCGCTGCTTTAACGAACCCAAATCCATTAGACTTACTTGATCAAGGTGGCAACATCAAAGTTGTACGTGATGGTTCTTATACTGTCGCATTTGATGGCGAAACTGGTACAGTTGAACGCGCTGGTTCCTTAGCTCGTCCAGAAGGTGGTTTACACCTTGTTGGTACAGTCACTGATCCAGGCTGGACTCCAAGTGATGTTTCCTTAGCTTTAGCTGATACTGCTGGCGATGCCAAATACTACGGCGTATTCACTTTAGGTTTAAATAAAGAATTTAAATTAAAGAGTGGCACTGCATGGGATGTTGGTTTTGATGCTGGTTTTGATAAAGTTGCTTCATACCCAACTGGCGCATTCGAAAATGCTGGTGGTAATATCAAAGTTTTAGTTGGTACAGAACAAGTCCCACACGCTTTCTTAATCGAAGCTCGTATTGTTGGTGGTTCGGTGAGAGTCGTCATTACTCCAGCATGGAGTAACTATGGTTTCCCAACCATGACTTATCAATCAGGAACTGGAACAAGCATTAGTTACTTGAATACAACTGAACAATTCTGGAACGCAAATGCTCAAATGAGAATTTATGGTGGTTTTGATGGATCTAAAACCTCAGTAGTCTATGACTTTACTGGTGTTGAAGGCCACGAATATATGTTCAAAGTTGAACAACAAGGTCAACCAAATGCTGTTGAAGGTAGAGTCGTCGCTACTGGCGAAAGACAATCCTTCACCCTCGACATCTCAGGTAAAACTGTTGAACAACGCGCATTATTTAACCTCCTTGTCTTCTTCCACACACTTCCAACCAACCCAGTTGAAGGTACAATCGTTGTCCACGGCTGGTCCTACGGCGCTTAATTCTAAATAATTCAATAAAGAGGTATTTTGAATGAACAAAAAGCTGAAAATCTCAGTGCTTGGTTTACCTCTTCTCCTTGTTGCCTGTGGCGGCACACCTAGTGAAGGCCCAGTCAATCTAAAGATTTGGGGTCCAAACCAAGAACAAAATTTCTTACAAGCCAAAGCGCAAGAATTCTTAGCAGCCAACCCTGATTTGAATATTGAATTCGAATTTGCTGCAGTTGGTGAACCAGAACTCAAGAGTGTTCTCACCCTTGATATCGCTGGTGGTGCAGACGTATTTGCCTTCCCAGATGATCAATTACAAGACCTAGTTACGGCGGGGGCTTTGTCCCCCGTCCAACAATATCGGACTGATGTTATTGCCCGAAATATTGAATGGTCGGTTGATCTCGCTAAGATTGGCGATACACTCTATGCTTATCCTAATACGGCTGATAACGGTGTCTTTATGTACTATGACAAACGTTATATCTCTGCAGAAGAAATGACATCCTTAGATTCAATCTTGGCGAAAGCTGAAGAATTGGATTCGAGTATCGTCATTGATCCAATGGGTGGATGGGCAATGTCGATGTGGTTTGCAACTTCTGGAAATATTTCCTGGGATGCAGCTACTCGTACACAAACCATCGACTGGAATAATGAAGCTGGTTTAAATGCGGCTAAAGGTATGTTTAATGCCTATGCAACAAACCGAGTCATTCGTGACCAAGGTTTAATGCCAACTTTATTCTTAGAAAATGAAGAAGATATTACCAAAGGCATCATCGCAGGTGTTTCTGGAACTTGGAATGCAAACTCCTTTACTGGCATTCTTGGTGAAGAAAACATCGGCATGATTAAAATGCCAACCTTCACACATGGCAATAATGAAGAAGTTCAATTAGGTTCCATGGTTGGTGCAAAATTAATTGGTGTAAACGGATTTACCCAACAACCTGCGATTGCTCATCAATTTGCAAACTTCTTAACCAATGCTGAAACACAAATCGATCGCGCACTTCAATTAGGTGTCGGTCCAAGCAATTTAGAAGCTGCCGCTGATGAAGAAGTTCAAGCCATCCCTTCGATTAAAGCCATCTCTGACCAAGCACCATATGGTATTCCACAAGCGAAGTCTGTTTCTTCGTTCTATTGGACACCAGCGGGTGCATTTGCAGATGCTGTAATCACCGAAGCCAGAGGCATTGACACTTTAGTAGAAGAAAACTTAACCGCTGCGTTAGATGCGGGAACAGTTGAAAATAATGAATCCGCTATCGCAACCTTCCGTACATCTGAAAAAGCTCGCTTAATTGCGTTAAGCTTTGAAACTTTACAAGATAAACTCGATGCATTCGTCGAGGGCGTCTTAGCAGTTAACGAAGGGTAAGTTTAAGTCGATTTAAAAACTCAGGGTAGCGACAATGTTATCCTGAGTTTTTGTTATTATAAAAGAATAGGAGTGCATTCATGAAAGACGAATCCAAAAGCATGCCTTTTTATGTGTGGATCCCTTTAGGTATTTGGGATTCAATTGTTTCATTATTAAAAAGCGTTTTTGGTTTCATCTATTCCATTACGGTGTCGATTCTTACATTCTTTTATCGCTTTGGTAAGGGTTTAATTCGTTTCTTTGTACTCGTGTATAAAATGTTTGCCCACTATGTTGATATCTTTATCAAAGGTGATCGTCATACTAAACTTTCTTATCTCATTATGGGATGGGGCGCATTCATCCATAAGCAGTATGCGAAGGGTATTGGTTACTTTGTCCTTCAAGTCGGTATCATTACTTCTATTTTTACAGTTTTCTGGAAGTACCTCATTAAATTTACAACCTTAGGAACCGATTTAACTACGCCTGCAGGTTTTGACGAAGCGTGTAACTGTTATGTGCCTGCGACAGAAGGCGATAACTCAATGCTTGTTCTTCTTTTCTCGATTGCAGCTATCTTATTGCTCTTTGGTTTATTTTACTTATACACCTTAAATATCGAAACCGCTTATAAGAATCAACAATTGGTTGCCGCTGGAAAAACGCCTCAAACTTTTAGAAAAGATGCAGACGAATTATTAAATCATCGTTTCCACGTTACAGTTTTAACCTTCCCTACCATCTTTGCATTTACCTTTACAGTCTTACCCCTGATCTTCATGATCCTTTTAGCATTTACCAATTTCGATCGTTTCCACCAACCACCTGGCACGTTATTTACTTGGGTTGGCTTAGATAACTTTATGGCAATGTTCTCTGGTCAAACAGGTTACTATCGTTTCTTACCAGGAACCTTAGTCGCGATTTTACGTTGGTCTTTTATATGGGCATTCTTTGCTACTTTTTTAAACTATTTCTTTGGTATCATTCTCGCTTTAATGATTAACAAAAAAGGCATTCGCTTGAAGAAATTATGGCGTACAGCCTTTGTAATCACGATTGCAGTTCCTCAATTTATTTCTTTACTCGTCATCAACTTCTTCTTAAATGATTTAGGACCTCTGAAAAACTTTTTCGTAGAAATGGGTTGGGTTGGTCAAGGATTTAGTTTCTTAGGCATCGCTGAAAATGCTCGTATCACGGTTATTATTGTCAACCTTTGGGTTGGTGTTCCTTATACGATGCTCATGACTTCTGGTATCTTGATGAATATTCCTCAAGATTTATATGAAAGTGCCACGATTGATGGTGCAGGCACCATTACCAAGTTCTTTAAAATCACCATGCCATATATGTTCTTTGTGACGGGTCCGTCTTTACTGACTGCATTTATTGGTAACATCAATAGCTTTGGTGTGATTTACTTCTTAACCGGCGGGGGTCCAAGTTCACAAACGTTATTCCAAGCTGGTGAAACAGACTTACTTGTCACGTGGTTATTTAAATTAACCTTATTTGAACAAGATTATAAAATGGCCTCTACATTAGGCATCATTATCTTTATCATCTCAAGCTTCATCTCGTTAATTATGTTCTCCAAGATTAAAGGCGTTAAGGATGAGGAGGCGTTTCAATAATGGTTGAAATCAAGAAAAAGAAACCATCATTCTTCGGCAGTAAAAAGTTTTTAGAAAACACATCCAATCTCTTTGTTTATGCCTTTTTAACGATTCTTTCTATCATCTGGGTGATTCCGATTTTCTGGTTGGTGATTCAATCGTTCCGAGCAGAACCAGGTTCAGTTCAAGTGAACTTCTTCCCACAAAGTTATACCTTACAAAATTATATAAACCTTTTTGATCCTGTTGCCCTTGCTCAAACTTCCATTCGCTTTCCTCAATGGTTTTTAAATACGTTGATTATCGCCACCGTAACCATGGTCATTTCTACGATCATGGTGCTACTCACGAGTTATGCCTTCTCACGTTTACGTTTTGGTGCGCGTTTACCGATGATGCAACTGATTCTTATACTTGGTTTATTCCCAGGATTTATGTCGATGATTGCTGTCTTTAATATTTTGAAATTACTTAATCTAACTGGCAATATTTGGGGTTTGATCTTTATCTATTCGGGTGGTGCTGGCTTTGGTTATTACATTGCCAAAGGTTATTTTGATACGATTAGCAAGGCCATTGATGAAGCGGCTATGATTGATGGTGCCTCACGTTCGCAAATCTTCTGGCATATCATTCTTCCTTTATCCAAACCGATAGTGATCTTTACCGCTTTAACGTCGTTTATTGGACCATGGGGAGACTATATCTTCGCTCGCGTCATTCTTTTGGATAATACCGAAAGTTACAACGTAGCGGTTGGTTTAGTGTGGATTACCCAACGAGAAAATATCACCCAATACTTTACAACCTTCCTTGCAGGCTCTGTGTTAGTTGCCTTACCGATTACGTTATTGTTTGTCTTCATGCAACGTTATTACATTGAAGGTGTCACTGGCGGATCCATCAAAGGTTGACGATGAAAAAACCTTTTGGTTTGTCTTTACTTATTGTCTTATCGACAATTGTTTCTGGGTGTGTCAATCCTACACCTAGTTTTTCCTATGATATTGAACCGATTAGCAATGAAGGTGGATCGTTGTGGTACGAAATCTTTATCCAGTCTTTTTATGATGCAAACGGCGATGGTATTGGTGATGTAAACGGTGTTACTGAAAAGTTAGATTATCTCCAAGATCTTGGGGTTTCTGGTATTTGGTTTATGCCCATTCATCCAGGAAGTTCCTATCATTTATATGACGTGACAGACTACTATGAGATTGCCCCTAAATACGGAACCTTATTCGATTTCCAATATTATTTAGAAGAAGCCAAAGCACGTAATATTAAAACGATTCTTGATTTGGTCGTGAACCATACATCGAATTCCCATCCTTGGTTTCAAGAAGGTTTACTCGATTTTGTCAACGATACATGTGGGAATCCTGCAAGCAAATGTCATTACTATAACTTCTCTCGTACACGAAATGAAGGTTATGAACCTTATGGTGGTGGCGTGTATGCAGAAGCAAGATTTTGGTCTGGTATGCCTGATTTAAATCTTGAAAACCCATTTGTTAGAGATGAGATTGAAGCCATCATGCAATATTGGTTTGACTTAGGCGTTGATGGTTTTAGACTTGATGCAGTCACCTCTTATTTTACAGGTGATGTGAATCGCAATATTGAATTTTTATCCTGGCTTGGTGATACGGCAAAAGACATTAAATCCGACAGTTTCATTGTTGCAGAAGGACCGTGGTCGATGACGTCGAGCGGACTCTTACAATATTATCCAGGTCGAGTTGACTCTTATTTTAACTTTCCAGTTTCGGTGACTGGCAATCGTATTGTAGACCGCGTTCGCCTGCAACAAGGGTATGACCTTGCTAGAGTGAATGCTTTATTTAACCAAAATCTATTTGCGTTAAGACCGGACGCGATTGATACACCTTTCTTAAGTAATCATGATCAAAGTCGTGTCGCGGGTATTCTCTTTGTTGAAAACAATGAACTTTATCATAAGCTCCTTGCTTCGATTTATTTACTGATGCCAGGTCGACCTTTTATGTATTATGGTGAAGAAATCGGTCTTAAGGGATCGGGACGAGATGAAAATAAACGCTTACCTTTGATTTGGTCTGAAACCGATAAAACCGGTGAAACCAATCCTGCTTCTGCCGCTGATTACAATATGAGTTTACAAGTCACACAAGGTATAGAAGATTTAAAAAATGTTCCAAATAGTTTATGGAACCATTATAAAAAAGTTATTTCCATTCGCAATAAATACAATGACGTTATTGAACGCGCCAATATTACCGCGCTTAATTTAGATACAAGACTCTATACCCTTTCATATGATAATGGCGTTGATGATCTCACCATCATCACCAATGTGACGGGTGTTGATATTACCGTGAGCAATGCGAATGGTTTAACCTTGTTAGAAGGTATTTACCCAACCACATCAAAAGGAACGGTGAGTTCAGACTCAATCGTGATTCCTGCTTTCTCAACATTGATACTTCAATAAAGGAGACTAAAGCAATGGTCATTTTAAAAAGGTTTCTGCTTGCAGGCCTACTTTTGACTGCATGTGGTACAAGCGTGCCAAATCAAACCATAACGTTAAAGGTTTGGGGTCCTCAACAAGAACAAAATTTTTTATTTGGTGCAGCAGAACGTTATCTAACAGCCCATCCAAATCTTAATATCGATTTTGAAATAGCCGCTGTTAGTGAAGTTGAATTAAAAGGCTTTTTAACACTAGATATTCCATCTGGTGCAGATGTATTTTCATTTTTAGATGATCAATTACCTGGATTAGTCAGAGCGGGTGGTTTAGCTAAAGTTCAACAATTTAAGCAATCCGTAACAGAACGAAATATTCCTTGGACTGTCGATGTGGCAACGTTTGAAGATGAATTATATGCCTATCCATATACTGCCGATAATGGGGTTTATATGTTCTATGATAAACGATATATTAGCGCAGAAGAGATGACCTCACTCGACACCATTCTAGAAAAGGCAGCATCTTTAAACACTAAAATTAATATCGATCAAATGGGTGGTTGGGGTATGACGATGTGGTTTATTCCCGAAAACACATTGGCGTGGGATGGTGAAACCCAAACCATTACCTGGAATAGTCAAAATGGGATTGAAGCTGCTCAAGCGATGATGCATTATTATGCGACAAATTTAATCATTGATACGAATGCATTAATTCCAACTTTGTTTTTAGAAAACAACGCTGGTCGACTGGAATCTGGCATTATTGCCGCAGTCTCTGGTTATTGGCAAGCGCCCGATATTACCGAGATTTTAGGCGAACACATGGGCACCATTAAAATGCCAACGTATACCAATCCTGTTGGCGAAACTCATCAATTTGGTTCCATGGTTGGTGCACGTCTAGTAGGTGTTAATCCTTTTTCTAATCAACCCGCACAAGCGCATGCATTTGCGAATTGGTTAACCTCAGAAGAAAATCAAACCATCAAAGCGATGGATTTAAAAATTACACCATCTAACTTAGCCTCTATTGAAGATCCTACAATCCAAGAAATTGGCCCGATTCAAGCGTTGACTGCCCAAGGAGAATTTGGTTTACCCCAAGCGAAAGCAGTCTCGTCTTATTTTTGGATTCCTGCAGATGCGTTTGCTAAAGCGATTATCAATGAAGCCAAAGGCATTGATGCCAAGGTGATCACCGCACTCAATGCGGCAATAAGTGCCGGTCAAGTAGATGGAAATAATGCTGAAGCAATCGCAACTTTTAAAGTCCAAGAAAAAAATAGACAATTGCAGTTAAGTTTTGCTAAGATTCCAGGTTGGTTAGCGACACTCGAAACCAGTGTTCAGGCTGTTAATTAGAAGGAACCTTTTATATTTTTATACGGGGTATATCCGTTAATTGGTTTAAGATTTGGTTTTAAGATCCAGCTTGTTTTGGCCGGTATTTCAATTGGTAGCAAGATGCCATATGATGTTAGGATTTCTTTTCCTGTGATTAAATCAACAAAGTGATTGTGGCTCTTTAACATGGGTTCGGTGACTAGAATGGTTTCCTTGATCGGTTTGTCGTGTGGATTTACGATAACCACAAGCGTTTCTTCAACTTGATCTGTCGTTCTTAGGTAAGCAATTAAATTGTTACTGTGAAGAAATTTGATGTCACCAATCCTTAACGATCTTTCTTGTTGTCTAATGCGAATGAGGTTTCGATGTAGCGTGAGATATTCATTACCCTTTTCAATGACTTGCCAATTCATTGTCGCTCGATTGAGAGGGTCGTCGCCACCTTGGGTGCCAATTTCTTCACCCATATAGAGGTTAATCGTTCCAGGTAAGGTAAATTGGAGGGTTTTAGCAAGTTGATATTCAGACCAATTCTTGAGGTCTGTTGCAATGCGACCAAGGTCGTGATTTTCTAAAAGAACCCACGATTTCAACATGGTGTCCATACCGGTTTCTTGAATCATTTGTTCAACGTTAGCCGAAAACACTCCGGAAGAAACGTTTCCACGAATCGTTTGAATGATTAAATCTCGCAACGGTAATAACATCGTGGCATCCATCGACGGTGACCAACCTTGAGGATAATTATTGAGTTCACCAACAACCAAAGATTGTGGATTCACTTCATGAGCCGCTTCGGTTAATTCCGTTAAATAATCGTACCCAAGTTCAATCGCGGTATCGAGTCTCCAACCAGCAACCCCTAACTTGATGTACCGCTTCACAATCGAATTAGGACCGGAAAACAAATATTCGCGTACTTTATCATTTTGTAAATTTAATTCAGGTAAGCTAGGCGCATTGTGCCAAAGTCTAACCCCGGTGGGAAATTGATTGCCAAAGACAAACCAATCGCGATATGGACTATTAGGTTTGCTTGCTTCTAGAAAGCGTGGAGACTCAATCGCCATATGATTAAAAACACCATCTAAAACCAATTGCATACCTCTATCTTTGAGTTGTTGAATAAGTTTGGAAAGATCATTGAGGTTGCCATATTCTGGTGAAACTACTTCGTAATTATAGGTATCATATTTGTGATTAGAGTAGGCGTCAAAGATTGGATTCAAGTAAACGGTTTGAACGCCTAATGTTTTTAAGTAATCAACTTTTGTTGTGGTGCTTTTTAAATCTCCACCCCAAAACGCAAGCTCGTGTGTCCAATACCGAGTCTTAGCATCTTTGAACCCTCTTTGAGGAAGGGTTTGCCAATCTTGAAGACTTCGAGGAGCTTGATAGAGATGGGCTTTTGATTTTAAATCTGCTGAAGGAACAAATCGATCAACAAAAATTTGATAGACAATACCGCCATTACGCCAGTCTTTTTCTCGATTTAAAAACATTTCTCGTTTCTTATCAGTAAGGTTTGCATAGGTTAATTGGTTTTCTTTTTTCATATCAAATCCTCACCATTTTCTTTCTACTTGATAGCAATCTTAAACTATTTAAGATGACAAGAATGGTAGATAATTCATGGCTAAGAACGCCATATCTTAAGATGACAATACCTAATAAATTAGAAATGAGTAAAATAAAAATAACAGAAATTGAAAAAATAACATTTTGATAAATGATGGTTTGTGTGCGTTTAGCAAGACGAATGAGATATGGAATGTTTTGAAGTTGGTTATTCATCATCACAATGTCGGCAGTTTCAAGTGAAACATCCGTGCCATCGCCCATGGAAACACCGATGGTTGCAGTCGCAAGTGCGGGGGCATCATTAATACCATCGCCAATCATGAGAATTCTTTTATGTTTAGCAATATAGTCTTTAACAACCGTTACCTTACCTTCTGGAAGGCACTCAGCGTGAACATTCGTGATGCCCATTTTTTGTGCAATCGCTAATGCGGTTTCTTTTTTATCACCCGTTAACATGACAGGTTCTACATTCAGTTGTTTTAGTTGATCGATTGCTACTTTTGCTTCTTCGCGAATGGTATCTTGCAAGGCAATAAAACCTTTTAGTTTACCTTCTTGAATAACATTAACGGTTGTTTTACCTTCTTGAGTTACCTTTAGATATTTTTCTTTTAAGGTTTTTTCGGCTTCGAAAGGAAAGTTACCAATTTGGACAAGGATACCCTTTGCATTCACTTCTAAACCTCTTCCTGGAATTTCTTTTAAATCGACCGTTATAAGTGCGATTTCTGAAAAATGGTTTGCAATGGCTTTTGCCAATGGGTGGTTGGATAGTTTTTCTGCTGCAACGACAATCGGCAATAAGGATTGTTCATCTTTTGGTGAAAGAAAGGCATAACCTACAACTTTAGGTTTACCTGTGGTAAGGGTACCTGTTTTATCGAAGGCAACAACTTCGGTTTGTCTTAAGAGTTCAATGTATTTTCCACTCTTAATCAGAATGCCCTTTTTAGCAGCGTGGGAGAGTGTTGATAGTAAAGCAGGTGTAATGGAGGCAACAAGGGCACACGGTGATGCTACAACCAATACAATCACACCTCGACGGAAGGCTTCATCTTGGGTTAACCAACCGAGTGGAGGGGTAAGGAATATGACGAATAAGGACAACGCGATGACAACATAGACATAAATCTTCTCAAAAAGGGAAACACGTTTTTCTGAATGCGTTTTTTCTTCTTGGGCACGTTTAATCAATTTAATCATCTTTTGAACGACGGATTGATTGGGGTCTTTATTAACCTTCACTAAGATTGGTGCATTAATGACAATCGAACCAGCGAAAACAGAATCGCCCACTAATTTTTCACTCGGATTAAACTCACCCGTGATGGATGATTGATCAACCGCGGCACCGCCTTTGATGACAAATCCGTCAGCAGGAACTTGCTGACCAGGTTTGACAATGACAACATCACCAACGACAAGCTGGGTAATTTCAACATTCACTTCTACATCATTAACCAATTTAATCGCAGTCTTTGGCGCGATTTTAAGTAAGCTTGTTAAGGCTTTTTCGGTTTGAGCGGTGGCAAATTCTTCTAATACACCACTAACAGCGAAGATAAAGATTAAAACAGCACCTTCTGCATATTCTCCTGTTAGGAATGCAGCAAGTGAAGCAGCAATCATTAAAAATTCAACGTTTAAGGACTTCTCTTGAATGGTTTTGGTGAAACCTTCAACAGCCTTGGCAAACCCACCAATCGCAAACGCTAAGCCCCAAAAAAGCGGACTCAACATCGGGTCGGAGGTTAGACCACCAAGAATCATCAAAACCAATGATAAAACAACTGCAAATACTTCTAATTTAAGTTTATTTCTCTTTAACCAAGGCTTAAAATTCATCGCCTTAATTTTATCAAATTTCGACTTGATATACGATAGGACGACCGTCTGGATTCCAAGAAACAATCCATGACGCTGGTTGGGTTATACCTTGATAAGAAATGGTTAATTGATCACAACCATAGAATGCAAAATGACCGATGTTCGTAACGTTGATACTAAGCCAGATGGATGCCAAGGAAACATTATTTGCAAAAGCTCCATCACCAATTTTGGTTAAGTTTGTAGATAGATTAATCGATGTAAGTAACGCATTACCGTAAAAGGCATAACTGCCAATCGAAGTAAGAGATGAGGGTATGGTAACGGAGGTAAGGGAGGTTGCGCCATAAAATGCGTAATCACTAATGCTGATGAGTCCTTCTTGAAATACAACGGAGATCAAAGCTGTGTTATTTCTAAAGGCATATCGACCAACGTCTTCGATGACACCTAACATCGTCACACTTTCCAATGAGGTTGCACCATCGAATAAGAAATCGGGAATCGTGGTAATGGATTCGGGAATGATGATCGATTGAATAACTTGATTTTGTGCAAAGACACCTTCGCCAAGATACTGTAAATTGGTGGGTAGGTTGATTTGATAAAGTGGGGTGTTTTTAAAGGCGCTCGCACCAATGGATGTCACCGTCGAAGGTATATCAATCGCGTTTAAATGACTATTATTTTGAAATGCACCAATCCCTATCTCTTCAAGTTGGTTTGGCAAGTTTACCTCAGATAAAGCGTAATTATTAAAAAATGTATAATCTTTAATCGAAGTCATTTGATCGGGTAGGGTGATTGAATTTAAGGCGTAATTGTTTCGAAAAGCACTTTCACCGATGTACACAATATCTTGATGTAAGTTGATGTCAGTAAGATTGGTTGCATTATAAAAAGCATAGTCACCAATGTAACGAATGGTGCTGGGGACGGTAAAGGTTTCAAGTCCAATATTGTTTTCGAATAAGTTGTTGGGAATGAGATCAATCGCAGGTGAAAATTCAAACGTTTTTAAATTAGGAAGATCGGAAAATGCACCAACACCGACAAATTCTACCGTGTCAGGTAGGATAATCGATTCATAACTTGAAAATCCTGATAAGGCGTAGTGACCAATAAAAGACAAAGGTTCGAC
>JBDLRZ010000029.1:0-3163 GCA_039799785.1 Bacillota bacterium
CAACTAACATCCCCATCAAAACGATTTGACGAATATTCAGCCTTAGACTTTTCATTTTATTTCCTCCTTAAATAAAAAATCCTTGGCTAGCAAGGATAACAAAACATTGTTACTTTCCTACGCTAGCATTACCTAGATCAGGTCCGGTCGGTATGGAACGCATACCCTCTCAGCCAAGCTACCTTAGCTCCCGTTAACGTTAATATATCAAAAAATAAAATTAAGTGTTAGACCAAAGAATGGGTTTGATTCCTTTTGCAGTCAACCACGCGTTGGTTTTCGAAAAATGCTTACTGCCAAACCATCCACCTCGATTGGCAGAAAGCGGTGAAGGATGGTGTGCTAATAATGCAGCATGTTTCGGATTCGTAATCCATTTTTGATAAGACTTTGCTTGGCCTCCCCACAACAAATAGAGAATGGGTTGATCTAAACTCTCCAAAAATTCAAACACGTGTTTAAAGAAAATGTCATAACCAATCGTGTCATGTGAAAGTGGTTTACTATCTTCCACGGTTAGCAAACTATTCAGCAATAACACCCCTTGGTTAGCCAAGTAAGTTAAATCACCATGATGATGATTCATTGGCAGTGATAAGTCTTGAGACATTTCCTTAAAAATATTATTGAGACTTGGTGGAAGTTTGATTCCAGGATTGACAGAGAAAGCTAAGCCATTTGCTTGACCAGGTTGATGATAAGGATCTTGACCCACAATCACAACTTTTAATTGCGAGATTGGACATAATTCAAAAGCACGATACATTTGATCGCGAGGCGGATAAACAACTTTTTCTCGATAAGCTTGATCCAAAAATTGCTTAATAGATTGAGCATAAGGTAACGCGCTTTCTTGATTGAAAAAATCTTTCCAAGTACGATTCATCTTACTATTATCTTACTAAAATCCTAGAAGAGATGCGATTTTTGTATAATAACGTTAATGAAATCATGCTTCTTTTTATTTAGTCATCCTGCACCTTACAAAGTAAATCTCTTTAACGGTTTAGCAAAACATTTACATTTAACTGTTTTTTTTGAACGTGAATTATCTGGATATGCGAAAGAACAATACCTTGCAAAAGAAAATTGGAAATTTAATTACCGGATGTTAAAAGGGATTCCAATTGGAAAAGAAAATCATGTATCGTTTGAAGTTAAAAAGCATTTGAGTGAAACAACCTATGACTATATTGTGATCAATGGTTATTCTTCATGGACTGAAATTGATACGATTCTCTATTTGCAAAGAAACAAGATTCCATACTATTTGTATGTCAATGGTGGTGTCATTCGAAAAGACACAACATGGAAATTTGCCTTGAAGAAAAAACTTATTTCAGGTGCAAAGGGTTATTTTTCTCCTACACCGATTGTCGATGATTATTTAGTCCATTATGGTGCAAAAAGAGAAACGATTATGCACTATCCATATAGCACAATCTTCCAAGAAGAGGTACTAAATAAACCTTTGTCCATTGAGGAAAAAAAGGTATTAAGAAAAACAGTTGGGTTGCCAAAAGATGGCCATATATTCATATCAGTAGGCCAATTTATTTCTCGTAAAAATTTCTCTGAATTAATAAGATTATGGAAACACATGCCCAAAGATGATCAATTAATCATTGTCGGGAATGGACCTTTAAAAAAGAAGTATCAAACGTTAATTAGAAAGTTTAAGCTTTCTAACATCATCTTAAAACCATTCCAACCTAAAAATTTATTGTTATCGATGTTGCGTGCAAGTGATGGATTTATTCTCCTAAGTAAAGAAGACATTTATGGCCATGTCATCAATGAAGCCTTGTCACAAGGCATTCCGGTATTGAGCACTGATCAAGTGATTTCTAGTAAAGTCCTCATTAAACAAGGCGTGAATGGGTATCGTATTTCATTTCATTCCTTGTCGACTTTCCCCAAGAAAGTCCAACAGTTACGTCTTCTTCAAAATCCAGAAGCTAGTTTAATGGTTGCCAAAGAAAATACAATTGAACAGATGGTGAAAAGCCACCTCGTTCATTTTGGAATCAAATCATGAATCGATATGTGATGCTAAGTTCTGTGATGCCCCCTGTAGTATTTCAAGCTTGGATTGATGCTGGTGAAGTGATCAATCCGAGTCATCAACTCTATTTTTCAAGATGGATTCAATCGCTTTCAAAACATATACCAATCCAAATCATCAGTCTTCCACCTACTCGAACAACGAAGAAGAATCTTTGGCATGCTGAAACCATTCATCGCGATAATCAACAACTTTACATTCAATTTAGTCATCCTCGTCACCGCTTTTTAAAAGCATTATGGTTAACATGGTCCACACACCGTTATCTCCGGCAACTATTGAAAAAGAATCAGGATCTTGTTTATGTATTCATTGATGGCAATAGTACCTTAGCAGGCCATATTGCAAAACGATATCGCCGCCATAATCGTATTCGTACGGTTGGAATGTTTACAGATGATCCTCACCAATTAACGGGTGTCAGTAAAACAAAAGCAAACCAATGGATTGCCCTCCACCAACATCACCATGCTTACATTGGCATTACGGAACCTTTACTTCGTTTATTTAATCCACATCAACGCCCTCAATTGGTGATACCTGGAATTGTTGAATCTTCAACAGGCGCAAAGCAACATCCACGACCTTATATATTTTTCTCAGGTGCACTCTTTAGTCGTTATGGCATCGACGCTTTGGTCAAAGGTTTTTTACAACTTAAAGGTTCAAAATTCGATTTACTCGTATCGGGTTTTGGTCCTGAAGCGAATATGATTGAACAATTAAGTCAACAACATCGTCATATCAAATTTCTTGGATTGCTAACGCCTTCACTTGTGAGAAAATATCAAGCTGGAGCCTATGTGAATGTGAATCCTAGACCCGTTGATAAGACCTTGGATTCCGTTGCAATTCCTTCAAAAGTTTTTGATTACATCGCTTCTGGGGCACCAACGCTTACAACTCGACATCCTTTTTTTGAACACCATTTTAACCAAGAACTGCAATGGATTGAAGATGCTTCCGAAGATGGCATCCGCGTAGCCTTACTCAAATTCTTAAATTTAGATTATAGTCTTGTGCAAGCAAAGGCAATCAAGGCAAAAACGATTGCGATTGAGCAATTCGGTTTAGTGTCAACCGGTCAACGTTTATTTG
>JBDLRZ010000030.1:0-16279 GCA_039799785.1 Bacillota bacterium
AAAAGGAATAAAATTTTGAATAATGGACATACATATAACTCCTTTGTCATATAAATTATAAACGAATTAAGAAAATCGCCAAGATGAATTTTTCTTTTTCACTAATTTTAAGACGCGATTAAATAAAATGGATTCGGCAGCTTTTCTACCTGATTCGTGGATCTTTTTAATACTAATGTGTTGTCTTTCAAAGGTGTAACTCGCTTCTGAAAAGGATTCTTCAATCATGCCTGCAACGTATAAATACGTGCTAAGTGTGATCATATTTGTATCATTGCTCAAATATTTTCGTTGTTTCGAATCAAGTTTATAATAGTAGGTTTTTGCTGCTGTGGGTTTTGCTTTCATGAAATAGATAAAGGTTTGAATAATAAAAATCTTTTGTTGGAGTGTTTCACCAAGACGAGGTGAAGTTGAAACCAATTTCAAATCTTTTTCTGCAGTTTGATAATCTTCATCAACCAATGCTTGATAAATCTTATGAAAATAGATTTGAATGGTTAAATTATTGAGATCTTTTCCAACTTGGAATGGTTGAGGATCTTTACCTTCTTTATAGGCTTTCTCAATCCGTTGTAATTCGACATAAGCAGCGTTACCTTGGGTTGTGGTTAAGGTTGCCAATCGATATCCATCTGTGACGGTATCGAGTTTAAACGGCATAAAATTGTAAATCATTAACATCCCGCCAACAGCAATGATAATGATAGAAGCATATCGACCCCATTGGAGTTCGTTAAAGAAACCATAAGCAATAACCAAACAAAGTAAGATTTCAATAAAGTAGACAATCAAACCACCCCATAAAAAAAGGCGTGGTCTAATTTTTTTGGCTCTCGGTGTAACGGTGGTTTCTCCAGTTAATCCTTCATAAGCTTGAAACCGTATTTTGAATCCTTCTTTTGTTCTAACAAAAGCCAATCCTAAAAAGTTGACGGTATTGATAGCATAGCCACCTGCAAGCGCTCCTAAGATGTGACCTACTTCTAAGGAAATGACATTGATGATAAATGCACCAAAGATGGTAACAATCGCATACCCGTACTGAGAAATGCCGTTAATGCCAAGTGTCACAAAGGCTGGAGCAATGATGTTCACACCAACAAATATAGCGATGGCGATCATCACACCATAAACGATTAACGTGAGAAATTCTTCTTTTTTCATTTTTATTATTTTAACACTTTCGAATTATGGAGTGATAGAGGTGGGTTGCCATAATTGATAATGCTGTTCAACACCTTCCCATGTGTTTCCACGGAGGGTTGCCAACATTTGATAGTTTTCATCTGCAGTTTCAAATGTACTACCGAGATAAACTTGGAATTTAAATACATAGACACCTTCTCCGGTTTTGCGAATGGAAAGAGATCGATTGGTTAATAAAATATCACCAAAAAATGGAAATCCAAAGGGAGATTCATTGCGTTCTAGGGCACGCCATTGCTGGAGTAGTGTAGTCATCGGACCCATCGTGAGGGCGTGTTTAAAGTTATCTAGCGTACGAATGGTCTCAAACTTTTGATCTTGTGCACCAAAAAAACCACTTGGATACGTTTCATCACGAATCTCATAAATAGTGGTCGCATCAGCATAAAGTTGATGGGCAACACCAACAGGAATCATGATCTCAGTTTGAAAAGTTTTATTCATCTGCCATTGCCCATGCGTTACGAAGTTTGGATATCGAGTTAAGGTTATATCTTCTTCTTCAACAAAATTATTGAACCAATAATAATCAGAACCAAAATAAACATGGCTTAAATCACGGTGCTTCCGAGTGAATTGGGTATGATTAAAACGTTCATCGCTGACTTGTAAGCTTTCTAAGACGATCATCGCTGCTTGATCTTCAACGCTTTGATTGAGGTTTAAAGCTGATAGATTTAAAGGAATGTTTGGTGTTTGATTGGAAAAAGTAATGACTTGGTTTTCAAAATTGCTTTCAACCGCATCCACAACCGCATAAGGTGTTACCACATTTTCAATCGTAGGAAAATTAAATTCAGATAAAGGTAACTCGTTTAAGGGTGACAATTCAACAGTCTGATAACTGGTTTGTATGATGGTTTCTCTTAAGATGGTTCGTCCATTAATAGAAGGGTTAAAATCTTCGTTTGGAATGGGGATAGAGGACACCGGACTTGAGTTCATACTTGAAGCATTGGTTGCTCTACAACCACTTAAAACGAGAAAAACTATCGGTAAATATAATTTTTTATTCATGTCTTTTCTTTTGAAAATATTGCTTTAATAACGTTTGAGATTCAAGTGATAAAACATCTGACTGAATGATTGGTTGGTGTTGTAACCGAGGAATTTTATGCATCTGTAATTGCGATTGTATCGCGCCACTTTTTTCATCTTTTACTGCATACACAATACGATCAATTCTACTTTGGATAAGCGCGCCCGTACACATCATGCATGGTTCTAAGGTGACATAAAGCGTACAACCCTTCAATCGCCAGCTTTGAAGATGTTGACTCGCTTCCGCTATCGCGATTAATTCGGCGTGTGATGTGACGTTCTTTTCTTTTTCTTTAAGATTATGACCCCGACCAATGATGCTGTTTTGATAGACAACAACTGCGCCAACAGGCACTTCATCCAAACTAAAAGCTAGTTTGGCTTCTACCAAGGCTTCTTTCATCCAGTGTTCATCACCGAATAAAGTGGATGAAGGTTTATTTTTGTTTGCCAATGACCGTTAAACCACCCATCCAAGGAACGAGGACATCGGGGATTTTCACATCGCCATTCGCTAATTGATATTGCTCTAATATAGCAGGGACGATGCGTGATGTTGCCAACGCAGATGCATTTAATGTATGGGCAAATTTTGTTTTTTGAGTGAGAGGATCTTTATAACGAATCTTGCCTCTTCTTGCTTGATAATCTCGCGCATTTGAAACCGAAGAAACTTCTTTATAAATATTGAGTGAAGGAATATAAACTTCGATGTCATACGTTCTTGCCATGGAATGAGAGCAGTCACCTGCAGCAAGTTTAGAAACACGGAAGTGTAAGCCAAGTTTTTCTACTAATGAAGAGGCTTTTGCAACTAATTCAAGGAACATCTCGGGGCTTTGTTCTTCGCGAGTATATTGAACAAGTTCAACTTTGTTAAATTGATAACCACGAATCATCCCGCGTTCTTCACTCCGATAACTACCAGCCTCATAACGATAGCAAGGTGTGTAGGCAAAATACTTCTTGGGCAATTGTGATCCATCTAATATTTCATCTCGGTGAAGGTTGACTAAACCTGTTTCAGCGGTCGGTAGTAGAAATTTTTCTGGTTCAGTTTTCTTTAACCAAAAAACATCGTCTTTAAATTTTGGAAATTGACCAGCAGTCAAACCAGACTCATAGTTTAATAAATGAGGCAAAAGCACCATTTCATAACCATCTTTAAGATGTTCACTCATAAAAAAATTAAGCAATGCCCACTCTAATTGGGCGCCTAAACCTCGATAAATCCACGTTCCTGCCCCCGATATTTTTGCAGCACGTTGATAATCAATGATACCGAGATGTTCTGCAATATCGACGTGGTCTTTAATCTTAAATGAAAAGGTTGGCTGTTTCCCAACCACACGAATCGCTTC
Organism: Bacillota bacterium; assembly: GCA_039799785.1. Taxonomy (GTDB): domain Bacteria; phylum Bacillota_I; class Bacilli_A; order RFN20; family CAG-826; genus UBA970. The sequence continues at coordinate 3,612 of JBDLRZ010000030.1, forward strand.
ATTATTTTCTTTGCCACCATCTTTCAGATCTTCATCGGGAAGGTTTGGTAACTCAAGTAGGAAGTTTTCAATTTTAACTTCTAAGGCTTTCAGCTCTTGTTCTTTTCCTTGAATGGATTGATTGAGTTGTTTAACTTGTGAAAAAATGGCTTGTACGTCACGTCCTGCTTTTTTGGCTTCAGGAACGGATGCGGAAAGTTTATTGGCTTCTGCTTTCACTTGTTCGACGTCTAAAAGTAATTGTTTACGCAATTGGGCATCTTGAAGCAAACCATCAAAGTTGACGGTGAAGCCTTTTTTTGCAAGTAATGAAACAACTTTTTGTGTTTGATCTTTGATGAGCTGGAGATCAAGCATAGACTAGGCCTCCACTTCTTCGTCGTCATCCCCTTCATCTGTATCTGGGGTTTCTGGTTCATTAGGATTATCGAGTTCGACCGTTTCAACTTCTTCAGTTGGTTCTTCTAAACTTGGTTCCACAATCGCAATGGAGGAAACAAATTCTTTTTCACCTAATTTAATTAATCGAACACCTTGTGTAGATCTTGCAATGACGCGAACTTGTGTTAAGGAAATACGGATGATGACACCCGCTTTGGTTACCACCAATAAATCTTCGTCTCCATTGGCCGCTTTTAAGGCAATGAGGTTTCCGTTTTTATCGGAAGCTTTAATCGTATTCACACCTTTTGCGCCACGCTTGGTTTGACGATATTCTTCAAAGGCCGTCATCTTTCCAAAACCCTTATTAGTGACTACAAGAATATATTTACCTTCTGAAGTAGTGGAGACACCAATCACTTTGGCACCTTCTGCTAATTTCATACCGCGTACACCTGCAGCCGTTCTTCCCATATCGCGGACATCACCTTCTGGGAATGTCACCATCTTACCGGTTGACGAAGCAAGACTAATTAATAAGGTTCCTGTGGTTTGTTTGACATCTAAGAGCATATCGCCTTCTCGTAATGAAATGGCAATCTTACCGTTTTGACGGATCGATTCAAACTCTTTAATTTCTGTACGTTTAACAACGCCTTTTTCAGTGATAAAGAATAAGTAGTGACCTTGGGTGTATTCATCAACAGAAATAATGGATTTAATCGTTTCTTGTTTTTCTAAACTTAATAAGTTCACAACTGGAATGCCTTTGGCAGTTCTCGCAAATTCAGGAATTTGATAACCGCGTAAGCGATACACTTTTCCTAAATTTGAGAAGAATAAAATATCAGTGTGGGTTCTAGCATTAACGATAATGGAGACAATATCGTTTTCGTTTAATCCTGCACCCTTCACTCCACGACCGCCTCGGTTTTGTGTACGGAACACTTCTGGTAATTGTCGTTTGATGTAACCATTTTGTGTCATGGTAATGACAATATTGGTTTCTGGAATGAGGTCTTCATCTTCGATGGATGAAAGGTTATCAGAAATTTCCGTCATGCGATCATCACCGAATTTATCGGCAATCACATCTAAATCGGTGAGAATGACATCGATCACCATTTGACGATTGCCAAGGAGTTGTTTGTAATACGCAATATTCTTTTCAAGTTGTAATTTTTCGTCTTCTAGTTTTTGTTTTTCTAATCCTGTCAATCGTCTCAGTGGCATATCCACAATTTCTTTGGTTTGTTTTTCCGAAAGATTAAAACGTTGACCAAGTGTGGTTTTGGCAACATCAATGTTGGCAGACTTCTTTAAGATATCGACAATTGCGTCGATGTTATTGATCGCCACTAAATAACCATTGACGATATGAATGCGGTCTTCAGCTTTGGTTAATTGATAACGTGTTCTTCTTTCAACGACTTCAATTTGGTGATCAAGATAGTGTTGAATCATTGATTTTAAAGATAAAACTTTGGGTTGGCCGTTCACCAACGCAAGATTAATAATCCCAAAACTTACTTGGAGTTGGGTGTGTTTGTAGAGTTGGTTTAATAAGACTTCTGGAATAATATCCCGACGAACTTCAATCACAACGCGAATCCCGTTTTTGTTGGATTCATCACGAATATCTGTAATACCTTCAATGACTTTATTTCTTACTAAATCAGCGATCGTTTCAATCATCGAGGCTTTATTCACTTGGTAAGGAATTTCTTTGACGATAATGCGCTTCTTACCATTTTCAAATTCTTGAATATCTACTTTGGAACGAATCACCAACGAGCCCGTACCATTTTCATAAGCTTGTCGAATTCCGGCTTTACCAAGAATCATCCCACCTGTTGGGAAGTCAGGACCTTGGATATGATCTTGCATTAATTCTAAAACATCAATATTCGGATTTTTGGAATAGGCTTTAATTGCACTCACCACTTCTCTTAGATTATGGGTTGGCATATTCGTCGCCATCCCAACCGCAATACCTGATCCACCATTCACTAATAAGTTAGGGAAACGAGAAGGTAAGACAACGGGTTCTTTTTCGGTACCGTCATAGTTATCGACAAAATCGACTGTTTCATCATCGATATCTTTGACCATTTCCATCGCCATCTTCGCCATTCTTGCTTCGGTATAACGCATCGCAGCCGCTTCGTCACCGTCGACTGAACCAAAGTTACCATGACCATCGACAAGCGTATAACGCATGGAGAATGGTTGAGCTAAACGCACAAGGGTAGAATAAATTGCTTGGTCACCATGAGGGTGAAATTTACCCATCACGTCACCAACGATACGAGCTGATTTCTTATATGGTTTGTCGGATTGCATTCCTAATTCGTTCATCCCAAAAATAATCCGGCGATGCACAGGTTTTAAACCATCACGCACATCTGGGATTGCACGAGAGACGATAACGGACATGGAGTAGTCTAAAAAGGCAGTCCGAACTTCGTTAGAAATATCGACGTCTTTTAAACCGGCTTCAATCCCTTCTTGGATGACACCTTCAACTTTTGGATCTTTATTATCTGCCATACACCTTCTCCTTAAATATCCAAGTTCTTGACGAACTTAGCATTCTTTTCAATAAAGTCACGACGTGGTTCAACGTTTTCACCCATCAAGGCATCAAACACCGAATCTGCTTCAATCGCATCCTGTAAGGCCACTCTTAACATTTTGCGGGCTTTGGGATCCATGGTGGTTTCCCATAATTGATCGGCATCCATTTCCCCTAAACCTTTATAGCGTTGGAATGGATAACCTTCAGGAAGATTAAGTTGTTTTTTGATTTGTGATAATTGACCATCGTTGTATGCGTAATAAGCCTTTTGATGATATTCAACTTTGTATAGTGGGGGTTGGGCAATATAAACATATCCCGCTTCGATTAGGGGTCTCATGTAACGGAAGAAGAATGTTAATAATAAGATACGAATGTGACTGCCGTCGACGTCGGCGTCGGTCATGATTACAATCTTATGATAACGAGACTTGCTGACATCAAATTCAGGAAGAATACCAGCGCCAATCGCTGTAATTAAGTTACCAATTTCAGTGTTAGCAAAAATTTTCTTTAATTGTGCTTTTTGAACGTTGAGGATTTTTCCTCTTAAAGGAAGGATTGCTTGGGTTTCACGATCACGACCATTTTTTGCGGAACCACCAGCAGAGTTACCTTCAACGATATACAACTCAGAGACAACTGGATCTTTGCTTGAGCAGTCTGCTAATTTTCCAGGTAAAGTTGATAAATCAAGTGCGCCTTTACGACGAATATTATCTTTTGCATTTCGGCTGGCAATACGAGCGTCCGCTGCCAATTGGACCTTGTCCATGATAATTTTAGCGAGCTTAGGATTTTCCATCATGAAACGATGGAGTTGGTCGCCAACAATATTGGACACAATCTTTCTGACTTCAGCGTTACCTAATTTTGTTTTGGTTTGACCTTCGTATTGAGGGTCGGTGTGCTTGACAGAAATAATGGCAGCCATCCCTTCACGGATGTCATCACTGGTGAAATTTTCTTCACTTTCCTTCAACATCTTTTGTTCGCGAGCATATTGATTAATAATCCGCGTTGTTGCTAAACGGAAACCTTCTTCATGCGTTCCACCTTCGTGCGTATGAATGTTGTTGCAAAAAGAGTAAACGCTTGGGTTATAGCCGTTATTATATTGAATAGAAATTTCGGCAAAGATGTTATCTTCGCTACCATAACAAAAGATGACTTCAGGAAATAAGGGTTCTTTGTTTTTGTTGATGTATTGAACGTATTCCTTGATCCCACCTTCATAATAAAATTCCTCTTTGACTTCATTTTCTCCGCGAGCATCTGAAATCGTTAAGCGTAATCCACCATTTAAATAGGCCATTTGTCTTAAGCGATCGCGAATAGTTTCAAAATGATAGACTTGGGTTTCTGTAAAAATCGTTGGGTCTGCAAGAAAGGTAACAGTTGTACCTGTACGATTGCTTGTGCCAATTTCTTTGACGGGTTCTAAAACTTTTCCACCATTACCAAATTTAATTTTGTATAACTTTCCATTGCGATGAACTTCGGCAATCATCCAAGAAGAAAGCGCGTTTACAACAGAGCCACCAACACCGTGGAGACCACCGGATACTTTATAACCGCCACCTTCACCAAACTTACCACCGGCGTGTAAAACGGTATATACCGTTTCGAGAGCGGGTTTACCAGTTTTGGCTACAACATCAACTGGAATACCTCGACCGTCATCCTTGACTGTGACTGATCCGTCTTTGTTTAAGGTGACGTCAATATTTTTTGCATAACCTGCGAGCGCTTCGTCAACTGAGTTATCCACGATTTCCCAAACAAGATGGTGTAAACCTGCTACCGATGTGGTACCAATATACATCCCCGGTCTTTTTCTAACCGCTTCTAAACCTTCAAGCACTTGAATGCTTGAGGCGTTATATTCTGTTTTGACCTTTTCGCGTTCTTTTTCTTCTGCGAGTTCGCGAATCACTTTTTCTTCTTTGGTTTCTTTCATCATTAAGCCCTCCTTAGAATTTGGCTGTTTTGAATGTTGTAGATAGCTGCCGGCGAATCTAGCATATGGGTTGTGGTAATGAAGACTTGTTGTAGTTTTTGTAAGAATTGAAGTAATCGTTTCTGGGTCGGCTCATCTAATTCACTCAGAACATCATCGAGTACAATAATCGGTCTCAATGCTTGATCTTCAACAAGGAAATAAGGTGCGATTTTTAAGGCGATGGCGGCGAGTCTATTTTCACCTTGCGACCCATAGCTTGCGATGGTTTGTTGGTTGTAGATGGCCACAAAGTCTTCGCGTTGCGTTCCAAGTTGTGTTGTTTTTCTACGAATGTCATCCTCTAGTTTGTTTGCAAATAAGAGGGTTGCTTCTTTGAAGAAATCTTGTTGTGGATTCACATATGGCACATATTGAAGTCGTATATCAATCGGTGCACCTTTGACAGCACTCGTAATCTTACTGATGACTTTGTTGATGCTTTCAATGTAAGAATGCCGCGCGACCACAATTGGATAGCTTGCATCAATCAATTGTTTTGTTAAAACCGCTAAGTGTTGTCGATTGGGTTGTGATCCTTTTAACAATAGATTGCGTTCATTTAATAACGCCTCGTATTGCGTCAATTGTTGTAAATAACCTTCTTGGTGTTTGCTAATGTGTGTATCAAGGAACTTTCTTCTCACCTTGGGTAAATCATCAAACAACATGACATCCCTTGGCTCAAAGAATAAAACGTGGATGACTTTAGAAAGTTCTGATAACTTTTTAACAGGTTTTTGATTCAGAAGAATTTTTTTACCTTGAGGGGTGATGACGATTTCTAAGGTTTGTTTTCGACCTTGTAAATCAATCACCGCTTTCACTTTTGCAAAAGGTTGCCCTTTTTGTAATAAATCTTGATCATCACTCGTGCGAAATGATCGTGCAAGTGATAGAAAGTGAATTGCTTCTGCAAGATTGGTTTTTCCTGCACCATTTTTTCCAAGAAAGACATTGAGTTGTGGATCAAATGTCAGTTGAATATGTGAATAAGAACGGTAGTTGACCAACTCTAGACGTTGAACCGTCATAAACCTTTGATAATAATCAGGGTTTTTTGAACCGTGATTTGATCCCCAGGGTAGAGTTTGCGCCCCCGGCGTTGTTCCGGTTGCTGGTTAACTTGGATTGGGTTTTGGCTTAAAAATGATTTAATTTGGCCCCCTGTTTCAATCAACCCCATCATCTTCATTAATTGCCCCAATTGAATGTAAGGGGTGTGAATGACAATTTCCGATTGAGTCGATTCTTTTTCCATGTTTAAACCTCTATAATTTTACCATAAAAAAGAAAATTAGGGAATATTATATATTCCCTAAGGTGCTCTTAAAATGCGTTTAAATACTTAATACGTGCGCACTGGCGTTGCTAACTGGATGAGGGAGTCATCTTTATCGTTTTTTAAGACAAATGGTCTCATATCGCCAATAAATCCAATTTTGATATCTTCAGCCCCAAAAGCACGTATAGCTTCCATGAGATAAAAGGCATTAAAACTAACCTCAAAACGATCTCCATTAAAGGAGAACTTGGTTAAGGGTTCGCTTGCCGATCCAATTTGAGCAGATTTACTAGAAACTTCTACCGCTGTTTCACTCATGGTTAACTTCACCACATTTTCTCTTTCAACAGAGAGTAAAGCGACGCGTTCCATGACCGCTAATAATTCTTTGGCATTAGCCACTAAATAATAATTTGATGTTTTAGGGATGATGTTGGTGGTGTTTGGATATTCTCCACCAATTAAACGAGAGATGACTAAGGTGTTACCAAATTCAAAGGTAGCACGTTTTTCGGTAAAGGAAAGATTGATCATAGGTTCGTGTTCCATCATGGAGGTCACTTCAATTAAAGTTCTCGCAGGAACATTACTAATAAATTTAACAGGCTTATTGATATTAATTTGCTTTCTAGATAAACGAGCTGAATCGGTGGCAGTGGCAACTAATTTACCATCAGATGCTTCTAAATTAACCGCAGTCATGATGGGTCTTTGTTCTTTTGTAGAAGCTGCAAACGCTGTTTGTTCAACGACTTTCTTTAAAAGTTTAGTTTCAATTTCTAAAGAAACGCCAGTGGTATCAAGATCTAATTCTGGGTACTCTTCCACTTTAATTGAATTGAGTTTATAGGTTGAACGACCATCACTTACATTGATGATGGTATCATCGAATAATTCAACGGTTAATTGCATACCTTCAACTTTTCTAGCAATTTCACCAAACAATTTTGCATTTACCAACGTTCCGCCATTCTTGGTGTCAGTTAATAAGGTTTTACCTTTGTTCGCAAATGGCACTCTCGTCACAATAGATAATTCATTGTTAGAACTAATGATGGTTAAACCCTTATCATCCACAACAAGTTTAAAATTACTTAAAACTGGAATAGGTGTTTTGATTGCAATGGCTTTGCTTGCAATATTGATAGCCTTTAATAATTCTTCGCGAAGCACTGTAAATTTCATATTTATTTATCTCCTTAAATATTAATAATGATAATAAGGCATGTGAATGTTGTGGATAACTAATCAATCAAGTTATTTCGTCTCATATTTTACCACATTTAACCCAAAGTTATATGCTAAATATGTTCGTTGATTACGCTTTTTTTAATCGCTTTTGTAATTGATCAACTGCTGTGGCAATGGCTTCATCAACTTTCAACGATTTCTCCACTTTTTTCACAGCGTTCATTACAGTTGAATGATCCTTACCACCAAAGAGGGCACCAATCTTTAAAAATGGTACATCTAACAAGTGACGAATGAGATACATGGCAATATGTCGAGCCATGGCAATTTGATTCGTACGGATCTTCCCTGTTAATTGTTGATTGGTTAAGTTGTAATAATCTGCCACGGTATTAATAATTCTATTTTCTGTTAAAGATGAATGGTTTCCTGATCCAATTAAAGGTTGTACAGATTCAATCGCAATATCCATCGTGATATGTTTGGTTTGTTTAATGTTGATGACATAGAACACTAATCGATTCAAAGCCCCTTCTAATTCGCGAACATTATTAGAAAAACGTTCTGCAAAAAAGTGAAAAACTTCTTCATCAAAATATGTAATATCCAAACCATTCGCTTCAATTTTCTTTTTGAGAATCGCCACTCTGGTTGGTAAATCTGGAACTGTAATATTCATCGTTAAACCCGAACTAAATCTAGTTACTAAACGTGATTCAACGCCACGAATTTCACTTGGATGACGATCACTTGTTAAGATGATTTGTTTCCCTGAATTAATTAAATGATTAAAGATATGGAAAAACATTTCTTCGGTTTTCACCTTTTCCGCTAAAAACTGAACATCATCCACCATTAACACATCAATTGATTTAAAAAAGTCTTTCATGTTATCAGAGTCTTTTTCTCCACTCACATACTTAATAAATTCATCCACAAAATCATCTGTTGTAATGTATAACACTTTTAAAGTAGGAGCATTTTCACGAATATAGTTGCCGATTGCATGTAGTAAATGCGTCTTACCTAAACCAGACTGTGCGTAAATAAATAATGGGTTATAGTTAAACAATTTACCTGGACTTGATGCGATTAAAACAGCCGCTTGGTGAGCTTCACGGTTGGAAGTTCCTACAACAAAATTATCAAAGGTATACTTCCTATTCACAAAGGAGCTAGCAAAAAACGAAGGTTTCTTTTCTACTTTTTTCGTATTTTTTTCCAAGTCACCCTTTTGCAGGAAACTAAGTTTAAAGTTAGTTTGTGTAACTTCGGTCACAGTCATATTAAGGACATCAAGGTACTTTGTCGAAAGTAGGTTTGCTGCCAATCCTGAATTCACCACGACTTTAATTTCATCATTTTCTAAGGTGTGAATATAGGTGTCACCAAAAAAAGAATCAAAAATATGACGATCATTGATACGTGATTGTAGTTTGTCGAGAACGCGATCCCAAATTTGGGCAATTTCAGATAAGGTGGGGTTTACCATACGCTCAACATTATAGTAAACAGATGTGTAAAAAAACACTTCAAAAATTGTAAAAATTCTTTTGTCCACATTCCAATCCATTAAATTCTCGTTTTAACCTTACTTTCCACCAAATCCACATCTTGAAATTGTGGATAACTTTGTGGATAACGTTTTCCACCGATAAATGCAGTGGATAAATCCAAAAACTCAAAACATAAAAGCTTTTGAAGATAGATTTTTGTAACTATGATTATTTTAATTTGTTATTTAAATGGTTTTCTTTTGACAATTTCACTAGAAAATGACTATAATTTTATGCGCATACAAAATGTATGACCTGGAGGTTTTCGGATGAAACGCACATATCAACCAAGTAAGAGACGTCGTCAATCGATTCATGGATTTCGTGAAAGAATGGCAACCAAAGGTGGCCGTAAGGTTTTGAAATCCCGTCGTCAACAAGGTAGAAAGAAACTTTCTGCTTAATTTAAGGTAAGTCTTTGTGAAACGAGGTCATCGTTTACTTAAAGACGCTGACTTTCAAACCGTTCTTAACCAAAAAAGATTTCTTAAATCTCAAGAATTCACTTTATATGGTATGAACCAAACGCTAGGTCACACTAGAATTGGTCTATCTGTAGGGAAAAAAGTTGGAAACGCAGTGGTTAGAAACAAGGTTCGTCGTCAGATTAGAATGATGTTATCTACCAACCTTGATCTAAATGATTCTATCGATTACATCGTCATGGTTCGATCACCCTATCGTTCCCAAACATTCCAAATCAATCAAACAAATTTATTGAACTTAATCAAAAATTTGCGGAGGAAGATAATCGGATGAAACTCACCAAACCACAAAAACTCATGGTATTTCTTGGAGGATTATTTATTTTATCCTCTTGCACAGCTAGTTTTTGTTCCACACAAGATATTAGTCGTGTCATGTACGCTTATGAAAGTGGCAACACAAGCGAAGATCTTAATCAATTTGTCCCCAACGCTGGCTTACAAGGCATTATTGATGAAGCTGAATCCAGTGGTTTTGACACACCTTCAGATGCATTTTGGCTAGCGCTGGATGCGAAAGTGTTAGAAGCTGCAACGATTGCCGCCACCTCTAATAACGAAACCAATCTTGATGACCAAGCCATCCTCACCAATTACGGGTATGTAAAATTTTTAGGTACCAACTCGGTTTTATGGGGAAACTTTAATCGCTGGGTCAATGAAATCAAACTCGAATTACCATTAAGTGAAACACCAAACCTAGACTTCACCAATCTATATAAGACAACCATTGACCAATTCGCATCACAATATCGTTCCTGTATTACGACTTCTACAGGAAACTATGGTCCTAATGGTGAATATTTATTTGAAGGTAAAACATGGGCAGAAGCATTTAACCGCGGTTTAATTGAAGGTTTATTTGTGTATCCAGTCGCTTACCTTGTAGAATTCTTTAATAACTTATTTGTTTCTGACATTTCAGGTTTAAGCCAAGTGTTAGCCATTCTCGTGACCACTGTTATCGTCAGAGGTTTGATGATTGCAGTGACATTTAAATCAACACTAGCCTCACAAAAAATGAGTTTACTCCAACCAGAAATTGCTAAATTACAAAACAAATATCCTAACGCGAATACCAATCAATATGAGAAGCAAAGAATGGCGCAAGAACAATGGGCAATTTACCAAAAACACGGTGTTAATCCATTCAATCAAATCTTGGTTGCCTTTGTTCAATTCCCTGTATTTATCGCAGTTTGGGGTGCAATGACAGGATCAGCTGTTCTTGCAACCGGTAGCTTTTTAGGTTTAAACCTTGCCTCCCCATTAGGTGGCGTCATTACTTCGAGTTGGTTCCAAGGTCCATGGTGGACCGCTAGTGTGATTTTTGTCTTGATGACACTCGCACAATTTATCGCCATGAAATTACCAATGTGGTTCCAAAAATCTGCTCAAAAGAAAGTTGCTCACACAGTGAAAAGTAGTGCCGCACAACAATCTCAATCACAAGCAAATATGGTGAGTAACGTCATGTTTATCATGATCATTGTGATGGGTTTCTCATTACCAAGTGCGATGGGTATTTATTGGTTTATCGGGGCACTTATTTCCCTTGCTCAAACCTTATTAACGCGTAAATTAATTGGAGGCAAAAAATGAAAACCTACACCACTAAGACACTTGAAGATGCATTAGCCCAAGCAGAAAAAGAACTCAATATACCTGCTAACGATTTATCTTATAAAATTGTTGAAGAAAAAACCGGTATCTTTTCCAAGAAACTAGTTGTCGAAGTATATGAAGTATCGGACGCTATTGCCTTTGCAGAAGCGTATCTTGTCAAAACCATTTCTCAATTTGGCATTGAAGTTAAAACGAAAACTGAACTAAAAGATGACATTATCAACATCACGTTAGATACCTCAAGAAACCCAATTTTAATTGGTAAGAACGGTGTTACGTTACAAGCATTAAATGAATTAGTGCGCCTCGCCACTTCTAGTAAATTTAAAAAACGCTTCCGTATTTTATTGGATATTAATGATTACAAAGAAATTAAATACGATAAAGTAATTTCCATTGCAAAACGACTTGCAAGAGATGTGGTTCGTACCAAACAAGACATCACACTAGATCCAATGCCTGCCGACGAAAGACGAATGGTGCATAACGCACTTACCGGCATGCCCAATGTTAAAACAGAAAGTGTGGGCGAAGGAGCCCGTCGCGCGATTTGCATTCGTTATATTGCATAACCAAAGCCCGAAAGGGCTTTTTTAATCCATGAACCTATTCACAGATACCATTGTTGCACTCGCCACGCCACCAACCAAAAGTGCGTTGGCTATTATTCGTTTATCTGGGCCCCAAGCCTTTTCATTTTTTTCAACAATCTTTTCAAAGAACCTCACATTGGAAAAAGAAAGAGGTGTCCATTTAGGCACTATTACTTACGAAGGTGAAATTATTGATCAGGCGATTGTAATTCAATACATCGAACCCAAAAGTTTCACAGGTGAAAACCTATTAGAAATCATCATTCATGGTTCACCTTTGATCGCGCAACAATTGATTGAAGTGTTGATTACAAAAGGTGCTAGAAGTGCCAATCCTGGGGAGTTTTCTTCACGAGCCTATCTCAATCAAAAAATGGATTTAATTCAAGCCGAAGCGATTCACGACGTGATTCAAGCAACCACCATTGAAGCCAAACGCTTATCCTTACTTTCTTTAACAGGAAAAACCAGTGAAAAACTTAACCCAATTCGACAAAGAATCGCAGATATCTTGTCACTGATAGAAGTGAATATTGATTATCCTGAATACCAAGATATCGAGCAAGCAAGCAAAGAAAAAATCATCACGGATTGTGCCGATATCGTTACGCAACTTAATACTTTAATTATCGAAGGTGAAAAAGGTCGGCTCATTAAAGAAGGGATTAAGGTTGCCATCATTGGTAAACCGAATGTAGGCAAATCATCCTTATTAAACGCACTCATTAATGAAGAAAAGGCCATTGTAACCGATATTGCGGGTACCACTCGCGATGTGGTTGAAGCTGAATTAAACTTACAAGGTGTGGTACTAAAAATATTAGACACCGCAGGTATTCGTCAAACCGAAAACATGATTGAAGCGATTGGCATTCGTAAATCGATCGAAACAGTTCAACAAGCTGATTTGGTGATTTATGTATTGGATGCAACGAATCCAAGTAAATTTGAAAACCAAGAGCTCAACACCATCT